>NZ_SSOH01000075.1:0-65987 GCF_029873155.1 Pseudomonas sp. BN515
CTGATGCCATAGCGTCGGCACAGCTCGCGGACATTGCTCTGCGGCTGTTCGGCCAACCACACAAATTCACGCCGAATCGACATGGTGGTGCACTCCTGCCACGGCATCGCTCGAACTCCTCATTCGACGGATCCCGTAAGCGTAAATGCGTTACCTATGTCTCCCGACACCCGTTACCTATGTCCCCCGGCTGAACACATGGCGCACCCTACGACGGGATTCCTCTACTTCCTTGGCTTGGCCCGCGCGGTCGGCTCGGCTACCAGCGGATCCTCCGGCCAATAGTGCTTGGGGTAGCGCCCCTTCAGATCCTTCTTCACATCCGCATAGGTATTGCGCCAAAAGCTCGCCAGGTCCTGGGTAACCTGCACCGGGCGCTGGGCCGGGGACAGCAGGTGCAACTTGACGCCCTGCCGGCCACCGGCAATGCGCGGCGTATCGGCCAGGCCGAACAGCTCCTGAAGGCGCACGGCGAGCACCGGCATCTCGTCGCTGTAGTCCAGGCGGATGCGGGACCCGGATGGGACTTCCAGCGTACGCGGCGCCAGTTCGTCGAGCCGCTGCGGCAGCGGCCAGGGCAGCAGCCCCTGGAGGATGCCGGCGAGGTCGAGGTTGGCGAAATGGCTGAGGCGGCTGACCTTGCCCAGCCAGGGCTGCAGCCAATCTTCCAGGCTGGCCAGCAGGGCCGCGTCGGACAGGTCCGGCCATTCGCTGGCCCCCTTGTCGGCCAGGTCCAGCCGGCGCAGGAGCGCCACCCGCGCCTGCCACTGGCGCAGTTCGGGATTCCACGGCAGCAGCTCCAGCCCCTTGCGCCGCACCAGACCGAGCAGCGCCCGCGAGCGCGCCTCGTCATCCAGTTCGGCCAGGGCTTCGCGAGCCAGCACCAGCTCACCCACTTTCACTTGCTGCTCGGCGCGCAGCACACCTTCGCGCTCGTCCCAGTCCAGCAGGTCGTGGCGGCTCACCTGCTCCGCAAGAGGGCCGTCGAACAGCGCCGGGTCGAGGTCGGCGGCGAGATAGATGCGCTCCTCCCGCTGGCCCTGGCGGCTGCCGAGGTCGGCGATCACCAGCCAGGGTTCCTTCATCAATGCGTCCGGTTCACCGAAGGTCGCCGCACGCCCGTTGGCCAGGCGGTAGTCGGCGCCGCCGGGGCGGCGTTGCTGGGCGATGCGGTCCGGGTAGGCGAAGGCCAGCAGGCAGCCGAGCCAGCGCGGGTGATCCGGATCGGTCACCGGTTCGCTGGCCGGGCCGCGCAGGTACGAGCGGAACTGCCGCGCCAACTGGCGGGCGCGCTGCACGCCACCGCGAGCGCCGCGTGCGGCCTTATCTCCGCCCGCCAGTAGGGCGAGGCGGCTGTGCAGGTCAGCGCCGCCGCCGCGCAGGATGTCGCGCTCGCCCAGCAGGGCGGCGAGGTCGCAGGCCAGGTTGCCAAGCCCCAGGGCATGTCCACGCAGCAACAGGTGGGCGATGCGCGGGTGAGCCGGCAGTTCGGCCATCGCCTGGCCATGGCGGGTCAGGCTGCCGTCTTCGCCCAGGGCACCGAGCCGCTGCAACAGGTCGCGGCCCTGGGCATAGGCGGCGGTAGGGGGCGGGTCGAGCCAGGCCAGTTCGTTGGGATCGCCAACGCCCCAGCGCGCCAACTGCAGCGCCAGACCGGCGAGGTCGGCCTGGAGGATTTCCGCGCTGCCGTGGGCAGCCAGTTGTTCATGCTGGGCCTCGGACCAGAGCCGGTAGCAGGCGCCCGGTTGCAGACGGCCAGCCCGGCCGGCGCGTTGGGTCGCGGAGGCGCGGGAAATGCGCTGGGTGTCCAGGCGGGTCATGCCGCTGGCCGGGTCGAAGCGCGGCACGCGTTCCAGGCCAGCGTCCACCACCACGCGAACGCCATCGATGGTCAGGCTGGTTTCGGCGATGTTGGTGGCCAGCACTACCTTGCGCTTGCCGGTCGGCGCCGGCTCGATGGCCGCACGCTGGGCGGTCAGGTCCAGTTCGCCATGGAGCGGACAGAGCAGGATCTCGGGCTGGCCATCGAGGCGCTCGGCCAACTGCTCGGCAACGCGACGAATCTCAGCCTGCCCCGGGAGGAACACCAGCAAGCTGCCGGGTTCGTCAGCCAGGGCCTGGAGCACGGTCTGCACCACCCTGGGTTCGAGTGCCTCCCCGATCTGGCTTGGCCGGCCCCAACGTTGCTGCACCGGGAACATGCGGCCTTCGCTGCGCACCACGGGCGCCTCCGCCAGCAGGCGCGACAGGCGCTCGCCTTCCAGGGTGGCGGACATCAGCAGCACCTTCAGCGGAGGTTCGTCGCGCAGCAGCGCGCGGCCATTGAGGCACAGGGCCAGGGCAAGGTCGGCGTCCAGGCTACGCTCGTGGAATTCGTCGAAGATCACCAGGCCGACGCCTTCCAGTGCCGGGTCCTCCTGCAAGCGGCGGGCGAGGATGCCCTCGGTCACCACTTCGATACGGGTACGCGGCCCGACCTTCGACTCCAGGCGGATGCGGTAGCCAACGGTTTCGCCCACGGCCTCGCCCAGCTCGCTGGCCAGGCGTTCGGCGGCGGCGCGGGCGGCCAGGCGGCGCGGCTCCAGCATCAGGATGCTCTGCCCGGCCAGCCACGGCTCGCCCAGCAGTGCCAGGGGCACGCGGGTGGTCTTGCCGGCGCCGGGCGGTGCTTCCAGAACGGTTTCGTGGCGGGATTGCAGGGCGGCCCGCAGGTCAGGCAGGACGGCATCGATGGGTAGCGGATTCATGGGTACTCCAGGCAGGCGCCAAAGTATACCGGCGAACCGCCAGTTCCTTGCCGGGGTCTTAGATACACCGAGCAGTTTTGAAATAGCCGGCTTGCTATAGTTGCGAAATTTCGACCAGGAGACGCTTATGCGCATTGCTTCCCGTTGGATCGGCGGTGTCGTCGCCGCTGCCCTCACTACCCAGCTCACCGCCTGCGGCACGCTGTTCTACCCGGACCGCCGCGGCCAGATCGAGGGCAAGATCGACCCGGCCATCGCGGCCATGGACGCCATCGGCATTCTCTTCTATGTGATTCCCGGCCTGATCGCCTTCGCGGTCGACTTCGCCACCGGCGCCATCTACCTGCCCGCCGACCAGCACGCCCAGGTCGCCCCCCAGAAGCTGCGGGAAGCCATCGGCGCCGACGGCAAGGTGGACCCGATTCGCCTGAAGTCGATCATCGCTCGCGAAACCGGCCACGACCTGCCGCTGGACAACCCGCAGCTTCTCCAGCGCAGCGGCAACCTGCAGCAACTGGCCGCCTTCGGCCTGCGCCCGGCCGCCTGAGATGGACCCGCTGGCGCGGCGCGTCCAGCGCCTGCCGGAGAGCCTGCGACAGGTAGCTGATGCGGCGTACCGCGCTTCGTGCAGGCTGCTCTTCGGCAGCCTGCACAGCAGCTATCGCCCCGGCCAGGCTTGCGCCACGATCTCGGCCATGGACCTCATCCACTTCAAGCCGGAGCCGGCATGACCTCACCCCGCCAGCACGCGCAACTGCTGCGCCTGGCCACCCGCGCCTCCCTCGCTGTCGCCATCACCCTGGTCATCGCCAAGGCCATCGCCTGGGCCATGAGCGGCTCGGTCAGCCTGCTGGCCGGCCTGACCGATTCGCTGATGGACAGTGCGGCCTCCCTGCTCAACCTGCTGGCGGTGCGTTATGCGCTGAAGCCGGCGGACGACGACCACCGCTACGGACACGGCAAGGCCGAAGCCCTGGCAGGCCTGGCCCAGGCGCTGTTCATCATCGTCAGCGCCGTACTGGTGGCGGCCCAGGCGTACGAGCGCCTGAACGATCCGCAACCGCTGGAAGCGGAGATGCTGGGCATCGGCGTGATGCTGCTGTCGCTGGCACTCACCGCCGGTCTGCTGATGCTGCAGCGCCGGGTGATCCGCGCCACCGGCTCCACCGCCATCCGCGCCGACTCGCTGCACTACCGCTCCGACCTGCTGCTCAACAGCGGCATCCTCCTCGCCCTGGTGCTGGCGAGCCTGGGCTGGCAGCAGGCCGACGGACTGTTCGGCCTGGGCATCGCCGGTTACATCCTCTGGAGCGCCATCGGCATCGCGCGGGAATCGATCTCGGTGCTGATGGACGAGGAACTGTCGCCGGCGATCAGCGCCGACATGCACCGCCTGGCCTGCGAGGTACCCGGCGTGCTCGGCGCCCATGACCTGCGCACGCGGATTTCCGGCAATCACTGGTATGTGCAACTGCACCTGGAACTGCCAGGGGAGCTGACGCTGTCCCGCGCCCACGCGCTCTGCGAGCAGGCTGAACAGGCGATCACCAGCCACTATCCCCGCGCTGAAGTGCTGGTCCATGCGGACCCGAGCGACGTGGTGAAACACGGATAGAGCAATTGCTCTAAAACTTCTAGACTCGCTCATTCCATAAGAAGAACGAGGAGTCCGCAATGCCCCTGTCCCCCTCTGCCGCTGCCCTGCTCGGGCTGGCAGCCTGGAGTCTGCTGCTGGTGTTTCTGCTGGTGAACCAGCGCGGCCTGCTGGTGATGGCCGGGCGGATGAAGGTCAATGCCTTCGCCGCTGACGGCAGCAACACCCCCAGCGCCTTCGGCAAACGCCTGGTGCGCGCCTATGCCAACACCCTGGAGAACCTGCCGATGCAAGCGGCGGTCCTGCTCTACGCCATCGCCGCCGGGCAGACCGCGATCACCGATCCGCTGGCCGGACTGCTGCTGGGCGCGCGCCTGTTCCAGAGCATTGCGCACCTGATCAGCACCAGCGCGCTGTTCGTCTGGCTGCGGTTCGCCGGGTTCTTCGTGCAGCTGGCGATCCTCGCCTGGTGGCTGCTGAAGCTGGCGGCGCTGGTCTGACCCGCAATCCGCGCGCAATAAAAAAGGGAGGCCCCATACTGCGGGCCCCCCTTCGGGAAATTCGTCCTGTGCTGGCGATTTTGTCGCCGCTTTCATCGCCTGCCTGGTTGGGCAGTGCGGACCCGGGGGCCTGCTCGAACCGGTTGGATCGGAGGCGCCGACGCACCTGATTGGGCGGGTCGGGTGGACTTGCTGTCCGGGCCGTGAAACTGAGAGAAATCTTACGTCTTGCTGCGCGACGAATGATTGCGAATATTGCTCACCACAGGGCTACTTGCGCAATTAATCTCCAAAGTAGCAATATTTGCAGCAATCAAATCAAACAACGGCGGGTGCAATGGAAAAACTCGATCGCTACGACCTCAAGATCCTTGCCGAATTGCAGCGCGATGCGCGCATCTCCAACCAGGAGCTGGCCGAACGCATCGGACTGTCGCCCTCGCCCTGCTCACGGCGGGTCAAGCAACTGGAAGATGACGGCTACATCGTCCGCCAGGTCGCCCTGCTGGATCGCAAGAAGCTGGGCCTCAGTCTCACCGCCTACGTGCTGATCGGCATGGACCGGCACACGCCGGAGCGTTTCGAGCACTTCCAGGAAGTGATCCGCCAGTGCCCCGAAGTGCTGGAGTGCAGCCTGGTGACCGGCATGGAGGCGGACTACCAGTTGAAGGTGGTGGTACCGGACATGGATCACTACCAGCAGTTCCTGCTGGGTCAGTTGACGCGCATCGAGGGGGTGACCAGCGTGCGTTCGAGCTTCGTGCTCAACCAGGTGCTGAGCAGCACCGAGCTGCCCCTGGGCCATCTGCGCGGCTGAATGGCCCTCGCGCGGCGATTCGCTTGGCGTATAATCGCCGCGCTTTGCTGTACCCCCGCGTGGCCCCGCCTCATATAAAGAGCCCTCCCGCTCACGGAATCACAAGCGCACCGCCCCGCTTTCCTCCCGGCCCTTCGGCCGTGCGGGTGCAGCCTGTATTCATTCCACGAGGTGCGAGATGAGCCCGGAGAAATTCGAAGAGTTGATGATGACGGCGATGATCGCCGGCCTGGTGGCCTTCATGGCCTTCATCGTCTGGGACCTGGCCAAGAAGTCCAAGGCGGGTCGCTTCGGCACCATGATCCTGTTCCTCGCCCTGGGCCTGGGCGTGCTGGGCTTCGTCATCAAGACGCTGGTAATCGGCGGCCTCGAAGGCTTCTAAGGCCCTTTTCCTGAGCCCGCCAGCCAAGGCGGGCTCAACCTGCCGCTCAGAGTTGAGCGGGCACTTCGCGGTACTCTCCCAGCCCCAGCCCATCGAGGCTCCAGGGACCGATACGCACCCGCACCAGACGCAGCGTCGGCAGCCCTACCGCTGCCGTCATGCGTCGCACCTGGCGGTTACGACCTTCGCGGATCACCAGCTCCAGCCACGCCGTCGGCACACTCTTGCGAAAACGTACCGGCGGATTGCGCTCCCACAGCACCGGTTCTTCGATCTGCCGCGCCTCGGCCGGCAGGGTCGGGCCGTCGTTCAGTTCCACGCCTTCACGCAGCTGCTTGAGCTGTTCCTCGCTGGGCTCCCCCTCCACCTGAACCCAATAGGTTTTCGGCAGCTTGTGCTTCGGGTCGGCGATGCGCGCCTGCAGGCGGCCATCGTTGGTCAGCAGCAGCAGGCCTTCGCTGTCGCGATCCAGGCGGCCGGCGGGATAGATGCCGGGAATGGGGATGTAGTCCTTGAGGGTCGCGCGGCCCTCGCCATCGCTGAACTGGGTCAGGACGTCGAAGGGCTTGTTGAACAGCAGCAGGCGCGGTTCGGCCGGCGGCGCCTTGGCCACTCGACGTGGTGCGGCGGGACCGGGGCGGCGGGAAGCGGGACGGACGGGGCGAGTTGGGCGCGACATGCCTGGAAACGGGTTGGCGGTATGGGAATGGGAGAGGCATGCTAGGTTGACTGCCTTCCAGCCGCAAGAGAATGCACCATGTCGCGTGCCCTGCGCCCCACCTGGCTGATCAACCTGATGACCCTCGCCGGTCAGTACCGCGCGCCCTACCGGGGCCCGGCCTCGGACAATTTCGACGGCCGCCGCTTTCGCAATATCGAACCCAAGCCGCACAAGGACCTGCGTTCCTTCCTGCGCTGGCAGTTCAGCCGCGAGAAGCAGGCGGACTGGCTCGACCAGCCTGGCCCGGCCGTCCCGCCGGAGGTGCCCGCGCGCGTGGAAGGCGACGAGCTGCGGATCACCTACATCAATCACGCCACCCTGCTGATCCAGCATCGGGGGCTGAACATCGTCACCGACCCGGTCTGGTCGCAGCGCGTCAGTCCGTTCAGTTTTGTCGGCCCCCGGCGCCACCATCCGCCGGGCCTGGAACTGGACCAGTTGCCCCCCATCGACCTGATCCTGGTCAGCCACAACCACTACGACCACCTGGACCTGGAAAGCCTGCGCGGCCTGGCCGAGCGCTTTCCGCTGGCCAGGGTGGTCAGCGGGCCGGGCAATGCCATGCTGATCCGCGAAACCGGCTTCAAGAACGTCATCGAGCTGGACTGGTGGCAGGAACTGCCACTGGAAGGCGGCCTGAAGCTGCACTCAGTACCGGTGCAGCATTGGTCGGCAAGAACCCGCAGCGACACCAACGAAACCTTGTGGATGGGCTTCGTGATCGAATCGCCGGACGGCCCCTTCCTGTTCCCCGGCGATACCGGCCTGGGGCCGGAGTTCCGCCTGATCCGCGAGCGCTTCGGCCCCATGCGTTTCGCCGCGCTGCCTATCGGTGCCTACGCGCCGCGCTGGTTCATGCGCGACAACCACATGAACCCGGACGATGCGGTCCAGGCCCACAAGCAACTGGAATCCGCGCACAGCCTGGCCATCCATTTCGGCACCTTCAACCTCACCGACGAAGGCCAGTTCGCCCCGCCCCGCGACCTGGCCAAGGCGCTGACGGACTGGCAGGTGGATGCGGACGATTTCCGCGTGCCGACGCCGGGGTATCAGTGGGTGATTCCGCCCGTGGCGAGATAGCAAATCCTGTAGGGGCGAATTCATTCGCCAAGCAGGCCAAAGGTCTGCCCTGCGATGCCTTTCGGGACCGCGTTGCGGTCCATGGCGAATGAATTCGCCCCCACAAGAAGCCTGCACGGGCCACCCGATCAGCGGAACGGCGGCTCGTCGAAGCTGCGCAGCTTGCGCGAGTGCAATGCGTTGAGCTGGGAACGCAGCAGATCCAGGGCGGCGATGCCGATGCGCAGGTGCTGGCTGACAGCGCGCTGGTAGAAAGCACTGGCCGAGCCCGGCAGCTTGATCTCGCTGTGTAGCGGCTTATCGGAAACGCACAACAAGGTGCCGTAGGGAACCCGCAGGCGATAACCCTGTGCAGCCACGGTGCCGCTTTCCATATCCACCGCCACCGCCCGCGACAGGTTGATGAGCGGGCGTTCCTGGGCCCAGCGCAGTTCCCAGTTGCGGTCGTCGTAGGTGAGCACGGTGCCGGTGCGCAGGCGGCGCTTGAGGTCTTCGCCACGTTCGCCGGTGACCTGGGCGGCGGCTTCCTGCAGCGCCTGCTGCACTTCGGCCAACGCCGGCAAGGGAATGTTCGGCGGTAGCACCCGGTCGAGGATGCCGTCGCGGCGCATGTAGGCGTGGGCCAGCACGTAGTCGCCGATGGTCTGCGACTGCCGCAATCCGCCGCAGTGGCCGATCATCAGCCAGCAGTGCGGGCGCAGCACGGCCAGGTGGTCGGTGATGTTCTTGGCATTGGACGGGCCAACGCCGATGTTCACCAGGGTGACGCCGTGGCCGTTGGCGGCGATCAGGTGGTAGGCCGGCATCTGGTAGCGGTGCCAGACCACGCCGTCGACGATGGCCTGCATCTCGCCCTCGTCCATGCCACGCTCCACCACCACGTTGCCCGGCAGCACCATACGCACGTAGCGCGAGTCTTCATGCAGCAGGTCGATGCCGTAGCGGATGAACTGGTCGACGTAGCGGTGATAGTTGGTCAGCAGGATCCACGGCTGCACGTGGCGCCAGTCACTGCCGGTGTAATGCACCAGGCGGCGCAGGGAGAAGTCCACCCGCGCCGCATCGAACAGCGCCAGGGGCATGTGATCGAAATCGTCCCAGTCGTGCAGGCCATCAGCCACGCCATCGCTGGCGGCGGACAGGTCGGTGCTGGGGAAGACCCGCGCCAGCTCGGCGGCGGTGACGCCGGAACCGGCCAGTTCATCGCCCTGCTCGACCACGTAGGGATAGGGAATGTTCTGCTGGCTCACCCCCACCTCGACGGTGACGGTGAAATCCTCCATGAGGGGTCCCAGCTGGTCCAGCAGGTAAGCGCGGAAGTCTTCCGGCTGGGTCACGGTGACGCTGTAGGTGCCGGGCACCTGCACCTTGGCGTAGGCGCGCACGGTGCTCGGCACCTCGCCCTGGCAGTGGTAGGTGACACGCAGTTCGGGATAGCGGAACAGTTCGCGCTCGGCGGCGCTGGGCAAGGTTCGTTCCTTGAGATAGCGCTTCAGTGCCTGGCTCAGCGCATCGGTAGCGCGATGGTAGTAGGCGGAGAGGCGGGTAACGGCCTCTTCGGCGGTGGCGGCGACGATGAATTCATTGAACGACGGGCTGCTCACGGTCTGCTTCCTGGCAGGGAACTCGGCCCTATCTTGCTCCATGGATGTGAGAGTCAGCCAGCCTCGGTTTCAACCATTGTCCCGAGCGGACTGAGGCGTATTCCCCCGACGGCCAGGTGCCAGATAGAGCCGCAACGACGGCCGGCAGCACGTCCGTCCCGCGTTGACCGGGAGCGCCGGGCTACTTAGACTGCGCGCCCTCGCGTTGTCTACCGAAGCTCACTTGATGTTCTCGCCCGCCCCCCAGCTCCGTCCCGTCCAGCCCGATCCGGCGCTGTCGGCGCGCACCTGGCCGCGTGACGCGAAACAGAAGCGCCGCCGCAGCGTGCTCTTCGCCTTCACCTTCTCGCCTCCCGCCCTCCGCGCCTGAGTCGCTTCCTGCGGCTCGTCCTTCGCTGAATCCCCTGACGCCCCGTCCGCACGCGGGTGTCTTCCTTGCTATCTGGCCTGGCCCGGGCCGTTCAATTCGGGCAGGAGTCGAGAATGAACAATCGTTGGTTGCTGGGCGTACTGATCTTCGCCGTGTCGGTCATTGGCCTCGGCATGGGCGCCACCCTGCCGCTGGTTTCCCTGCGCCTGCTGGAGGCCGGCGCCTCCACGCTGGAAATCGGCATCCTCAGCGCCATGCCGGCGGCTGGCATGATCCTCGCCGCCTTCCTGGTCCATCCGTTGTGCCGACGCTTCTCCGGCCGAGCCCTTTATCTCGCCTGCTTCGTCCTCTGCACCCTCAGTGCCAGCGCCCTGGAGTGGCTGCCGGAGTCGCGAACCCTGCTGGCCCTGGCGCGCCTGGTGCTGGGTGTCGGCATGGGGGTGGCGGTGATCCTCGGCGAATCCTGGGTCAATGAACTGTGCGATGAGAACAAGCGTGGTCAGGTAGTGGCCTTCTACGCCGCCTGCTTCACCGGCTGCCAATTGGGTGGCCCGGCGCTGATCGGCCTGATCGGCACCCAGGGCCCATGGCTGGTGATGATCGTGACTCTGGCCAATCTGGCGGCCCTGGCACTCGTCTGGCACAGCCTGCCGAACGACTGGGCGCAGGCCGCCGAGGATGACGTGCGAACCTTTTCCCTGGCCGGCTTCCTGCGGGTCGCCCCAGCGCTCTGCACCGGCGTGCTGTTCTTCGCCTTCTTCGATGCGGTGGTGCTGTCGCTGTTTCCCGTATACGCCAGCGCCCAGGGTTACGGCGTTGGCATTGCCGCCTTCATGGTCACGGTGATCCTGCTGGGAGACATGGTCTGCCAGGTGCCCCTGGGCTGGCTTTCCGACCGGACCGAGCGCAGCCGCCTGCACCTGTGCTGCGGCGTGGCTGCGCTGGCCATCGGCGTGGCGCTGCCCTGGCTGATGGAGGTTCCCGGCTTGCTCTGGCCGGCGCTGGTGATGCTCGGCGCGGTGGCGGGCGGCGTCTATACCCTGGCCCTGGTGCTGATCGGCGAGCGTTTCAGCGGCCAGGACCTGGTTACCGCCAATGCCTGCGTGGGCATGCTCTGGGGCATTGGCAGCCTGGTCGGCCCGCTGTTCAGCGGTGCGCTGATGGAGCTCGGCCCGAACGGGCTGCCGCTGGCGTTGTGCCTGGCAGCAGCCCTGTTCGTGGTGACCGCGCTGACCAGTGGGCGGCGCTACGTCACCCGCGCCGCCTGACGCAGAGCCCGTTCACAGAGCCTGCTTTCAACGCAGCAAGGCTCTCAGGCCAGGTGCGGGGTGCTGCGCGCCAACAGCGCCTCGGCATCCGCGCCACGCGGCAGGGTGCCGTAGACACGGCCATGACCGGCCAGGCGACTGCCGATGAAGGCGTCGGCAACAGTGGCATTGCCGGCCTCCAGCAGCAGCTTGGCCTGCAGCGCCACAGCCACGTCTTCGGTGAGCTGACGGGCGCGGAACTGGATGTCGGCCGTGTCGGCAAAGCCTTTCTTCAAGTTGCCGATGAAGGACGCCAGACGTGCATCGCCATGGCCATCCCCCAGCTCGGCGAAGAGGACATCCAGCACGCCCGGTTCCTTGGACAGGGCCCGCAGAACGTCCAGGCACTGCACGTTGCCTGAACCTTCCCAGGTGGAGTTCACCGGCGCCTCGCGGTAGAGGCGCGGGAGGATGGTGTCTTCCACGTAACCGGCACCGCCCAGGCACTCGGCGGCCTCATTGATCATTGCGGGGGCGCGCTTGCAGATCCAGTACTTGCCGACGGCGGTGACCAGACGGGCGAACTTGTCTTCCTGCTCGTCGTGGGCGTTGTCCAGCGCGCGGCCCATGCGCATGGTCAGCGCCAGCGCGGCTTCGCTTTCCAGGGCCAGGTCGGCCAGCACGTTCTGCATCAGCGGTTGCTCGGCCAGCACACGCCCGCCGACCTTGCGATAGGCGCAGTGGTGAGCGGCCTGGGTCAACGCCTGACGCATCAGCGCGCTGGAGCCGATCATGCAATCGAAGCGGGTGAGCGCAACCATCTCGATGATGGTCGGTACGCCACGCCCTTCCTCACCCACCATCCAGGCCAGGGCGCCGCGATACTCCACCTCGCTGGAGGCATTGGACCAGTTGCCCAGCTTGTTCTTCAGGCGCTGGATATAGAACTCGTTGCGGCTGCCATCCGGGCGGTGGCGCGGCAACAGGAAGCAGGAAAGGCCCTTGTCGGTGTAGGCCAGGGTGAGGAACGCATCGCACATGGGCGCCGAGCAGAACCATTTGTGGCCGACCAGTTCGTAGGCCTGGCCCGGCCCCGGAACACCTACCGGATGGGCGCGGGTGGTGTTGGCGCGCACGTCGGTGCCGCCCTGCTTCTCGGTCATGGCCATGCCGATGGTCAAGCCGGTCTTCTGCTCCATGGGCAGGTTGCGCGGGTCGTACTCGGTGGAGAGGATCTTCGGCAGCCATTTCTCGGCGATATCCGGCTGCAGGCGCAGGGCCGGGACGCTGGCGAAGGTCATGGTCAGCGGGCAGCCGGTGCCGGCTTCGGCCTGGCTGTGCAGGTAGCTGAGGCCGGCGCGGGCCACCTGGGCACCGGCGCGCGGATCGGTCCAGGGCATGGACGGGATGCCGCTCTCGATGGAGGCACGCATCAGCTCGTGGTAGGCCGGGTGGAACTCCACCAGGTCGATGCGGTGCCCATAGCGGTCATGGCTCTTGAACACCGGCTTGTTCTCGTTGGCGAGGAAGCCCGCCGCCATCAGCGGCCCGCCAGCCAGGGCACCGTAGCTGTCCAGGCGGCCTTCGGCCCAGCCGCCGTGGTAACGGCGTACCCACTCCTGCAGCGGCAGGTCGACGCGATAGAGGTTGGCGCCATCCAGTGGCGGCACCTGGTTGATGACTTCATGGGTTTCGGCGAACTCGTGCAGGCTCATCTCAGGTCTCCAGGGCAGATTGGCTGGCGCCCAGGGCGCGCAGGCAGAAGGTCGTGAGGTTGGCGCAGACGGTTTCGAGGTCGTCCGGCCCTTGGCCAGCCTCACGCAGGGCGCGGGCCGGGGGCGACAGCGGGCCCACCAGGGATTCGGCGATGGCGCCGACCAGGCAGGCTGCGGTCAGGGAAATCGAGGGAACCTGGAATTCGCCACGGGCGCGGCCGTCCTCCAGCAGGCGGCAAAACAACTCAGCGTAGGCCTCGCGATAGAGCAGGCGCTGTTCGTCGACTTCCGGGTCCACCGGTTCGGCGATCAGGGCGAATGCCAGCCGCCGGCTATGCCAGGCGCGCGCGGCGAACTGGCGCAAGCCGCGAGCCAGGCGTTCAGCGGCGGAACCTTCACCACGCAGCACCTCGGCCAGGCTGTCCACTTCCAACTGGCTGGCGCGGGCAAAGACCTCCGCCGCCAACTCTCCCTTGTTGCCGAAGTGGCGGTACAGGCTGCCAGTGGCGATGCCGGCGTCCTCGGCCAGGGCCTGCATGGTCAGCGCCGCGAACCCGCCCTCCACCACCCGCGCATGGGCGCAGGCCAGGATGCGGCTGCGTAGCGCCTGGTCACGGTCGATTCGGGAAGCGGTGGTGCGGTAGGCCATGGTCTGAATCCTGATTCACCTCATTCAGTGAATCAGGATTCAGACCTTGCAGAAAGCGGGATAAATGCCGCGCCTGATGGCATTTGCGTCGCGGATCAGCGGCGAACCAGCCGCGCGGCAGGCATTCAGGTTACTGAGCGGATGGACTCGACCGGTTTGCACAGCAGCCAGTCGTGGAGCAAGGCGCGCAGCTCTTCGAACTTCACCGGCTTGGCCATGTAGTCGCTCATGCCCGCCGCCAGGCATCGTTCGCGGTCGCCGCTGTGGCTGTGGGCGGTGATGGCCAGCACCGGCAGGTCGGCGCAACCGGGCATGGCGCGCAGGGCGCGGCAGGTGGCGAAACCATCCATCACCGGCATCTGGCAGTCCAGCAGCACGGCATCGATGGGCTCGCGGCGAATCTGCTCCAGCGCTTCGGCGCCGTTGTCAGCCGTACGCACGCGGTAGCCAAGCTTGAGCAGCATGCCGCGGGTCACCAACTGGTTGATCGCGTTGTCTTCCACCACCAGCACGGTGCACTGCTCCGGTCGACGAAGGGGCTGGCCGCCGGGGCGGCGCATGGGCACGACCTGGGCCTGGGCCGGCAAGGAAACATCCAGCTCCAGGATAAAGGTGCTGCCACGACCAGGCTGGGACTGGTGGGAAAGCTTGCCGCCGAGCAGCGCGACCAGTTGCTGGCTGAGGGCGAGCCCGATGCCGAGGCCGCCGTACTCGCGGGTCATGGAACCGTCGAGCTGATAGAAGCGCCGATAGATCAGCCCGTCCGGCGGGGCGGAAAAGCCGATGCCGGTGTCCGTGACCTCGATGCGCAGCGCCAGGTTGCCATCGACGGGCTCCTGGCCGCTGATCTTCACGCCGACGCTGCCGCGGCTGGTGAACTTGATGGCGTTGTCCAGCAGGTAGCCCAGGGTCTGCGCCAGCTTGCCAGCGTCGCCCTCCAGGGTATCCGGCAGGCGATGGTCGAGTTCCAGATCGAAAGCCAGACCTTTCTCCTCCGCGCGCGGGCCGTACTGCACCCGCAGGCTGTCCGCCAGGCCACGAAGACTGAACGGCTCCCGTCGCGGATAAAGCTTGCCGGCCTGCAGTTCGGTCATCGCGAGGATGTCGTTGACCAGCCGCATCATGTCCCGCGCCGAGCCGGACGCCGTGCGCTGGTACTGCTCCAGCTCTTCGTGCAGCGGCAGGGTCTGCATCAGTTCCAGCGAGCCGATGACACCATTCATCGGGGTGCGCAGCTCGTGGGTGACGGTGGCGAGGAATTCGTCCTTCAGGCGGTTGCTGTTGGCCAGTTCCTGGTTGAGCGCTTCCAGCTTGCGTCCGGCATCCTGGAGGATTCGCGCGCGCTCCTCCTTCATGGCGTTGATGCGGTCGGCCAGGGCCAGGGACAGCAGCCCCACTTCCAGCGCCGAACCGATCTGGCTGGCGTACATGGTGAAGAAGATGTTCGGCAGGTAGCCCAGCACCATCAGGGTGTTGATGGCGCCGCCGAGGAGGAACGCGCTCCAGGCGATGATGAAGTAGCGCGCCACACGCATGCCGCGCAGCCAGGCCAGCACGCCGGCGGAAAAGATCACCACGGTGAAGATCAGCGCCAGTGAGGTGGCCAGGCGCAGGGCCAGGCCGTAGCTGGCGGTCAGCGCCAGGACCATCGCCAGCCCGCCCAGGGCCATGAGGCCGAGCAGGGCGCGGTCGACCCAGGGGCTGTGATCGGCCGTATGCAGGAAGCTGCGCGCGAACTGGCAGCCGAACAGCGCTGCCGATCCGATCAGGAAGGGCGTCGCCGCATTGGCCCACCAGGGGTTGTCCGGCCAGAGGTACTGGATTCCGGCGCCGTTGACCGAAATCTGGTACAGCCCGAACGAGCCTATATAGAGGATGTAATAGAGGTAGCTGGTGTCGCGGACGCTGAGATAGATGAACAGGTTGTAGACCAGCATCACCAGCAGCACGCCATAGATGATGCCGAGCACGTAGACACGTTCCGGCTGCTCTTCGAGGAAGGCCCGGGGCGACCAGAGGGTCAACGGTGCCTGAATCGAACCCTCGCTCTGCATGCGCAGGTAGATGCGAGTGGGCTGGTTGGGTTGCAGGTCGACGCTGAAGACATAGTTGTTCTGCTTGATCTGCCGGCTGTCGAACGGCAGCGAATCCCCCGTGCGCTGGGCTAGGCGGAAGCCGCCCTGGCCATCGGGCAGGTAGAGGTCGAGGTGATCCAGAGGCGGGTAAGCCAGCTCCAGCAGCCAGTCCTGCTGGCCGCCGAGGTCACGCGGACGGTAGTCCAGGTCGACACGCAGCCAGAACACCGAGCGCGAATAGCCGGCGTTGAGCACGGGTTTTTCATTGCGGCGGAAGCTGCTGTCCAGGGCGGGAGAGGTGATGTCGTCGATCTCGGCATCGCCACGAACGTCTTCGAATACGTCCATGTGCTGGCCCAGCGAAAGGCTGCGCAACTGCTCGTCGAACTCCACGGCGTTGGCCAGTCCCGCGAGCAGGTAAAGGGTCAGGAAAAGGAGGATACGCATGCAGCCCCGCAATGGCCTCTTGACCGCGTCCCGGAGCCCCACCTCCTTATCCGACGCGCCATGCAGAGCCAGGTTGTTCGAAAAGTGCACTCTAGCACAGCGCAAGGCGGCTGAAAGCCGCACATTGCCATCACAGCAGGATGGCTCTATTACGGGCATTACAGCCCATCTTTCGACGCCACTTCCGGCACCCCTGAGGCATAGCGCCGTCGGTGCGGCCCGGCGAGGTGATTAGTGGTAAGCTCGCCGACCATGAAAACGACCAACTCTCGCCCCGTAGTCCTCTGCCTTTCCGGCCACGACCCCAGTGGTGGCGCCGGCCTCCAGGCGGATATCGAAGCCCTGATCGCACAAGGTTGCCACGCCGCCCCGGCAGTGACCGCCCTGACCGTGCAGGATACCGTCAACGTTTCCGACTTCCGCGTCCTCGATCGCGAATGGGTGCTGGCCCAGGCCAATGCCGTGATCGCCGACCTGCCAGTGGCCGCCGTCAAGCTGGGCATGCTCGGCTCGGTGCAGATGGTCGAAACCGTGCTGGAAATCATGCAGTCCCTGCCGGGCATACCGCTGGTCTGCGACCCGGTACTGCGTGCCGGCGGCGGCGGCGCGCTGGGCAAGGACGAAGTGGGTTACGCGATCCGCGAACGCCTGCTCCCGGTAGCCGCCATCGCCACCCCGAACCTGCCGGAAGCGCGCATCCTCGCCGAACTGCCGGAAGGCACCCCGGACGAGTGCGCGGAGAAGCTCCTGCCCTTCTGCCACAACTTGCTGATCACCGGCGGTCATGGCGACGAGCACGAAGTGCACAACCGCCTGTACACCCAGGATGGCCAGCGCTTCACCTATACCTGCCAGCGCCTGCCCGGCAGCTACCACGGCTCGGGCTGCACCCTGGCCAGCGCCCTCGCCGGCCGCCTGGCCCTAGGCGAGGAGCTGTCCAGCGCGGTACGCAGCGCCCTCGACTACACCTGGCGCACCCTGCGCGACGCCGAACAACCCGGCCACGGCCAGTACGTGCCGCGCCGCCTGCCGCTGGACTTCTGCCAATGAAACTGCGCGGCCTCTACGCCATCACCGACAGCCAGTTGCTGGCTGGCGGCAAGCTGCTGCCCTATGTCGAGGCGGCCCTGAAGGGTGGCGCCAAGCTGCTGCAGTACCGCGACAAGTCCAGTGACGAAGCCCGTCGCCTGCGCGAGGCGGAAGCCTTGGGCGAACTCTGCACCCGCTACGGCGCCCAACTGATCATCAACGATGACGCCGAACTGGCCGCGCGCCTCGGCGTCGGCCTGCACCTGGGCCAGGGCGACGGCTCCCTGGCGGCCGCACGCGCCCTGCTCGGCCGCCAGGCCATCATCGGTGGCACCTGCCACGCCAGCCTCGACCTGGCCGCCGCCGCGATCAAGGAAGGCGCCAGCTACATCGCCTTCGGCCGCTTCTACAATTCCCAGACCAAGCCGGGCGCACCCGCCGCCACCCTGGACCTGCTGGAGCAGGCCAAACAGCGCTTCCAGTCGCCGATCGTCGCCATTGGCGGCGTGAGCCTGGAAAACGCCCCGGAGCTGATCGCCCGCGGCGCCAGCATGGTGGCGGTGATCCATGCCCTGTTCGGCGCCGACTCGGCCGCCGAGGTAGAACGCCGCGCCCGAGCCTTCAACGCCCTGTTCGACGCCGCCTGACCCCGAATTCGCTTGAAAGAGAGACCTGCCATGTCCCGTTCCGAAACTCTGTTCGCCAACGCCCAGAAACATATCCCCGGTGGCGTCAACTCGCCGGTCCGCGCCTTCAAGAGCGTCGGCGGCACCCCGCTGTTCTTCAAGCACGCGGAAGGCGCCTACGTGACGGACGAGGACGACAAGCGCTACGTGGACTACGTGGGCTCCTGGGGTCCGATGATCCTCGGCCACAGCCATCCGGACGTGCTGGACGCCGTGCGCAAGCAACTGGACCACGGCCTGTCCTACGGCGCACCGACCGCGCTGGAAGTCGAAATGGCCGACCTGGTCTGCTCCCTGGTGCCGTCCATGGAGATGGTGCGCATGGTCAGCTCCGGCACCGAAGCCACCATGAGCGCCATCCGCCTGGCCCGTGGCTACACCGGCCGCGACAGCATCATCAAATTCGAAGGCTGCTATCACGGCCACTCCGACTCCCTGCTGGTGAAAGCCGGCTCTGGCGCCCTGACCCTGGGCGTACCCAGCTCCCCGGGCGTGCCGGCGGCCTTCGCCCAGCACACCCTGACCCTGCCGTTCAACGACATCGACGCCGTGGAGAAGACCCTGGCCGACGTAGGCAAGGAAGTGGCGTGCATCATCGTCGAGCCGGTGGCTGGCAACATGAACTGCGTACCGCCGGCTCCAGGCTTCCTCGAAGGCCTGCGCAGCCTGTGTGACAAGCACGGCGTGGTGCTGATCTTCGACGAAGTGATGACCGGTTTCCGCGTGGCCCTCGGCGGCGCCCAGGCTTACTACAGCATCACCCCCGACCTCTCTACCTTCGGCAAGATCATCGGTGGCGGGATGCCGGTGGGCTGCTTCGGCGGCAAGCGCGAGATCATGTCGCACATCGCCCCGCTGGGCCCGGTCTACCAGGCCGGCACCCTGTCCGGAAACCCGCTGGCGATGGCCGCTGGCCTGACCACCCTGAAGCTGATCAGCCGCCCGGGCTTCCACGCCGAGCTGACCGACTACACCACCCGCATGCTCGACGGCCTGCAGCAGCGCGCCGATGCCGCTGGCATTCCTTTCGTCACCACCCAGGCGGGCGGCATGTTCGGTCTGTACTTCAGCGGCGCGGACGACATCGTCACCTTCCAGGACGTGATGACCAGCGATGCTGAGCGCTTCAAGCGCTTCTTCCACCTGATGCTGGAAGGCGGCGTATACCTGGCGCCGAGCGCCTACGAGGCCGGCTTCACCTCCATCGCCCACGGCGACAAGGAGCTGGCGATCACCCTGGACGCAGCCGAGCGCGCCTTCGCCAAGCTCAAGCAGGCTTGATGCAATACAGCACCGCCCTCTCCGACGGCATCCTCGCCCTCACCAGCCTGGTCAGCGCCTTCGCGCTGGTCCGGGCGGGCAAGGCGTTCGCCGAAACGGAGCGGCCGGCCTGGTTCTGCGCCCTGCTCACCCCCGCCTACCCGCTGATAACCTGGCTGCTCCTGTACCTTCACGGCACCGAGCCGAACGCAAACAAAGTAAAGGCTTTGTAAGATCGCCCCGGCTTATTTCATAATGTGACGGTCGGCGCGTTTCTCGCCGGCCGGGCATGATGCCCGCATTGCTTCCGAGGCGCTGTGATCCCCATGAACCGCACCGGCCGAACCCTGATCCTGGGCAGCCTGTTGCTTTTCCTGCCGCTGCTGGCCAATGCCGGCGGTAACTCCCTGCTGATCCCGGCGACCGGCCGCTGCAACCTGAACAGCCTGCCGGAAAACCTCTCGGAAGCCGTTTCCGCCTGCCAACAGGCCGCCAAGGGCGGCGACGCCGAAGCCCAATACGAGCTCGGCGAGTTCTACTACGACGGCAAACGCACCCCGCGCGACCTGGCCCAGGCCCTGCAATGGTTCGAGCAAGCCTCCCTGAAAGGTCATGCCCAGGCCCAATTGCGCCTGGGCAACATGTTCTTCCGGGGCGAAGGCGTACCGGCCAACAATGTGCAGGCCTACATCGTGCTGAAAATGGCTGCGGTGAACGGTTCGGACGAAGCGATGGACAGCGCCGACCTGGTGGCCGCGCAAATGCGTAGTGATGAGCTGGAAATCGCCACCCAGGTGCTGGGCCAGATTTTCCGCAACTACCTGCTGGAACTGCAGGCCGCCGACGGCGGTTCGCCCTTCTCGCCCCTGCCCTGACGGCAGAGGCTTCCAACCGGCCTTACTTCTCGGGCATCGGCAGCGGGAAGGGCATCACGTTACCGCCACCCTTGGCTTCGCTGATCTTCGGCGTGCCCAGACGCTCCACTTCGTCGATGCGGATGATCGAATGCATCGGCAGGAAACT
The DNA here is from genome assembly GCF_029873155.1 of Pseudomonas sp. BN515. Classification (NCBI taxonomy): domain Bacteria; kingdom Pseudomonadati; phylum Pseudomonadota; class Gammaproteobacteria; order Pseudomonadales; family Pseudomonadaceae; genus Pseudomonas; species Pseudomonas sp. BN515. The sequence continues at coordinate 19,950 of NZ_SSOH01000075.1, forward strand.
GCGCACCACGCCTTCGAACTGGGCCTTGAGCTTCTCTTCGCTGGGATCGACCACCACTTGGGTGCGCTCGCCGAAGACGAACTCTTCCACTTCCAGGAAGCCCCACAGATCGCTCTGGTAGATCTGCTTGGCGTACATCTCGTACACCTGGCCCTGGTTCAGGAAGATCACCTTGTAGATGGGGTCGGACTTGCTCATGGGAGATTGGCGGGCCGTCTTGGGGGAATTTCGAAGGGCGCAAATCATAGCATAGCCGCCAGGCAGTCGGCGCTAGGAACACCGGGGGATGGCGACTATAATGCGCGGTTCTTCGAACCACCTGATTCCTAAGTGCATGGCCAAGAAGCTCTATATCGAAACCCACGGCTGCCAGATGAACGAGTACGACAGCTCGCGCATGGTCGACCTGCTCGGCGAACATCAGGCACTTGAGGTCACCGAACACGCCGAAGAGGCTGACGTGATCCTGCTCAATACCTGCTCGATCCGCGAGAAGGCGCAGGAGAAGGTGTTCTCGAAACTTGGCCAGTGGCGCGAGCTCAAGCGGCAGAACCCGCAACTGGTGATCGGCGTCGGTGGTTGCGTGGCCAGCCAGGAAGGCGCCGCCATCCGTGAGCGCGCGCCCTACGTGGACGTGGTGTTCGGCCCGCAGACGCTGCACCGCCTGCCGGAAATGATCGATGCCGCACGGACCACCCGCAAACCCCAGGTGGACATCAGCTTCCCCGAGATCGAAAAGTTCGACCGCCTGCCCGAGCCGCGCGTCGACGGCCCCAGCGCCTTCGTCTCGGTGATGGAAGGCTGCAGCAAGTACTGCACTTTCTGCGTCGTGCCCTACACCCGTGGCGAAGAAGTCAGCCGCCCGTTCGACGACGTCCTGGCCGAAGTCATCCACCTGGCTGAGAACGGCGTCCGCGAAGTGACCCTGCTGGGCCAAAACGTGAACGGTTACCGTGGCCAGACCCATGACGGCCGCATCGCTGATTTCGCCGAGCTGATCCGGGTGGTCGCCGCCGTCGATGGCATCGACCGCATCCGCTACACCACCTCGCACCCGCTGGAATTCTCCGACGCGCTGATCCAGGCCCACGCTGAAGTGCCGGAACTGGTGAAGTTCGTCCACCTGCCGGTGCAGGCCGGCTCCGACCGCATCCTCGCGGCCATGAAGCGCAACCACACCGCGCTCGAATACAAGTCGCGCATCCGCAAGCTGAAGGCCGCTGTGCCGGATATCTGCATCAGCTCGGACTTCATCGTTGGATTCCCCGGCGAAACCGACAAGGACTTCGAGGCCACCATGAAGCTGGTGGAAGACGTCGGCTTCGACTTCTCCTTCTCCTTCATCTACAGCTCGCGCCCCGGCACCCCGGCGGCCGACCTGGTGGATGACACCCCGGAAGAGGTGAAAAAGCAGCGCCTGCAGATCCTCCAGGGCCGCATCCACCAGCAGGGCTTCGAGATCAGCCGACGAATGGTCGGCAGCGTCCAGCGCATCCTCGTCAGCGACTTCTCCAAGAAGGACCCGGGCATGCTCCAGGGCCGTACCGAGAACAACCGCATCGTCAACTTCCGCAGCGCCAACCCGCAGCTGATCGGCCAGTTCGTCGACGTGCACATCGACGACGCCCTGCCCCACTCGCTGCGCGGCACCCTGATCGAAGGGGCCCTGCACTGACAAACCTCCGGGCCCGCGCTTTTCCAGGCGGGCCCTCGGAGTTATTCTTTCTGTCATCCCTTCCTTTCCGCCCAAGGGCGAACACACGACATTGAACGCCTCACTGGATCTTCACCGCTTCACCCTGGAACCCTTTGAAGCCCGCCGCTTCGCCAATCTGTGCGGCCAATTCGACGAGCACCTTCGCCTGATCGAACAGCGCATGGGCATCGAGATTCGCAACCGTGGCAACCAGTTCGAACTGGTCGGCGACCCGCAACGCACCCGCACCACGGAAAACCTCCTGCACCGCCTCTACCGCGAAACCGAAGCCAGCGAGTTGTCGCCGGACATGATTCACCTGTTCCTGCGCGAAACCGGCATGGACGAGGTCAACCCCAAGGCCGAAGCGGTCAGCCTGCGCACCCGCAAGGGCAATATCCGCCCGCGCGGCGCCAACCAGCAGCGCTACGTGAAGTCGATCCTCGATCACGACATCAACTTCGGCATCGGCCCGGCGGGCACTGGCAAGACCTACCTGGCGGTGGCCTGCGCCGTGGACGCCCTGGAGCGCGAGCAGGTGCGCCGCATCCTGCTGGTACGCCCGGCGGTCGAAGCCGGCGAGAAGCTCGGCTTCCTCCCGGGCGACCTGTCCCAGAAGATCGACCCCTACCTGCGCCCGCTCTACGACGCGCTCTACGAGATGCTCGGCTTCGACCACGTAGCCAAGCTCATCGAGAAGCAGGTGATCGAGGTCGCCCCGCTGGCCTACATGCGCGGTCGCACCCTTAACAACAGCTTCATCATTCTCGACGAAAGTCAGAACACTACCGTCGAGCAGATGAAGATGTTCCTGACCCGTATCGGCTTCGGCTCCACTGCCGTCATCACCGGTGACATCACCCAGATCGACCTGCCGCGCGGCACCCGTTCGGGCCTGACCCACGTGATCGACGTACTGCGCGATGTACCGGGCATCAGCTTCACCCACTTCAAGTCCCATGACGTGGTGCGCCACCCGCTGGTCCAGCGCATAGTCGAAGCCTACGACCGCTTCGACAGCCAACAGCAGCAGCCGAAGGCGAAGCCCGCCGACAACGATCCAGGCGCCATAGACGACAATGCTTGAACTTGACCTGCAACTCGCCAGCACGGCCCTGGGCCTGCCGAGCGAGGCGGACTTCCGTCGCTGGTGCGAACTGGCCCTGCGCCAGCGTAGCGCCGACTCCGAGCTGACCATCCGACTGGTGGACGAGCCCGAAGGGCGCGAACTGAACCGCACCTGGCGACACAAGGACTACGCTACCAACGTGCTCTCCTTCCCCGCGGACGTACCGGACGAGCTGCTGGACATCCCGCTGCTCGGCGACCTGGTGATCTGCGCACCGGTGGTGGAACGGGAAGCCGTCGAACAGGGCAAGGCCCTGCAGGCGCACTGGGCGCACCTGGTGATCCACGGTTGTTTGCACCTGCTCGGCTACGACCACATCGAGGATGAGGAAGCCGAGGAAATGGAAGCCCTGGAACGGGAATTGCTGGCTGAACTTGGCCACCCCGACCCTTACCGTGACGACGAAGACCAATAAGAGGCACCGAGCAAAGGACATATGAGCGAAGATCGATCGAGCAACGGGCACAGGTCCTGGCTGGAAAAGCTGACCCAGGCCTTTGCCCATGAGCCGAAAAGCCGCCAGGAGCTCCTTGAGCTACTGCGCGAAGCCCACCAGAACAAGCTGCTCGACAGCGAAGCACTGTCGATCGTCGAAGGTGCGATCCAGGTCGCCGACCTGCAAGTACGCGACATCATGGTGCCGCGCTCGCAAATGATCAGCATCAAGGCCACCCAGACGCCGAAGGAGTTCCTCCCGGCGATCATCGACGCCGCCCACTCCCGCTACCCGGTCATCGGTGAAAGCCTCGACGACGTCATGGGCATTCTCCTGGCCAAGGACCTGCTGCCGCTGATCCTCCATGACAGCGCCCAGCCGTTCAACATCAAGGACCTGCTGCGCCCGGCCACCTTCGTGCCCGAGTCCAAGCGCCTCAACGTGCTGCTGCGCGAGTTCCGCGCCAACCACAACCACATGGCCGTGGTCATCGATGAGTACGGCGGTGTAGCTGGCCTGGTGACCATCGAGGACGTGCTGGAGCAGATCGTCGGCGACATCGAGGACGAGCACGATGTCGAGGAAGACAGCTACATCAAGCCGCTCCCCAGCGGCGACTTCATCGTCAAGGCGCTGACCCCGGTGGATGCCTTCAACGAGTTCTTCGAGACCGACTTCTCCGAGGACGAGTTCGACACCGTCGGCGGCCTGGTCATGGGTGCTTTCGGCCACCTACCCAAACGCAATGAGACCACCGAGATCGGTGAGTTCCGCTTCCGCGTGCTCAACGCCGACAGCCGCCGCATCCACCTGCTGCGTCTCTCTCCGCTATCCCATTGATGGCTGCGCGCCCCTCCCCAGCGGAGGGGCGCCCGTGGATAATCGCGCCCCGAGCGGGCAACAAAAGGCTCGCCTCGCACGCTACTCCAGCTCCCTATCCGCCCAAGGACCGAGCATGAACTGGATCACCCGCCCCGGCTGGCCGGGCAACCTGCTGGCCCTGGCCGCCGGCGCCCTGACGCCCCTGGCCTTCGCCCCCTTCGATTTCTGGCCCCTGGAACTGCTGTCCCTCGCCCTCTTCTACCTGGGCCTGCGCGACCTGGCGCCCAAGGCTGCGTTCTGGCGCGGCTGGTGGTACGGCCTCGGCCTGTTCCTGACCGGCACCGGCTGGATCTACGTCAGCATCCACGACTACGGCGCGGCATCGGTGCCCCTGGCCGCCTTCCTCACTGTCGGCTTCAGTGCTGGCGTGGCGTTGTTCTTCGCCTTGCCCGCGCTGGTCTGGGCGCGCTGGATACGCCGCAGCGAAGCAGCCCTGGCCGACACCCTGGCCTTCGCCGCACTGTGGCTCGCCCAGGAGGCGTTCCGCGGCTGGTTCCTCACCGGCTTCCCCTGGCTCTACGCCGGCTACAGCCAGCTCGACGGCCCCCTGGCTGGACTGGCACCAGTAGGCGGCGTCTGGCTGGTGTCCTTCGCCCTGGCGCTCACCGCCGCCCTGCTGGTGAACCTCGCACGCCTGCGTGGTCGCCCAGCCTTCCTCGGCGCCGGCGTCGTCCTGCTGATCGCCCCCTGGGCCATCGGCCTGGCACTCAAGGGCCACGCCTGGACCCAGCCCGCCGGCGCGCCACTGAAAGTCGCGGCCATGCAAGGCAACGTCCACCAGAATCTGAAGTGGGACCCGGAGCAGCTCAACGCCCAGCTCGCGCTTTATCGCGACATGACCTTCAGCGCGCAGAAGGCCGACCTGATCGTCTGGCCGGAAACCGCCGTGCCGGTGCTCAAGGAGTTCGTCGACGGCTACCTCGGCGTGATGAACCGCTTCGCCAATGATCGCCAGTCCGCGCTGATTACCGGCGTGCCGATCCGGCAGAACAATGAGCGCGGCGAAAAGCGCTACTACAACGGCATCACCGTGGTCGGCCAAGGCGAAGGCACCTACCTCAAGCAGAAGCTGGTGCCCTTCGGCGAGTACGTGCCGCTACAGGAAGTGCTGCGCGGGTTGATCGCCTTCTTCGACCTCCCCATGTCCGACTTCGCCCGCGGCGATTCCAGCCAGGGCCCGCTGATGGCCAAGGGTTACCGCATCGCCCCGTACATCTGCTACGAGGTGGTCTACCCCGAGTTCGCCGCGAGCCTGGCCGCCCAGAGCGACATCCTCCTGACGGTGAGCAACGACACCTGGTTCGGCACCTCCATCGGTCCGCTGCAGCACCTGCAGATGGCGCAGATGCGCGCCCTGGAAGCGGGCCGCTGGATGATTCGCGCCACCAACAACGGCGTGACCGTGCTGATCGACCCGTTCGGCCAGGTCACCGAGGGCATCCCGCAATTCCAGCAGGGCGTGCTCTACGGCGAAGTGCTGCCCATGCAGGGTCTGACGCCCTATCTGCAGTGGCGTGCCTGGCCGCTGGTAATCCTCTGCGGCCTGCTCTTCGCCTGGGCGCTGATGGCCAGCCGAATCGCCAAGACGGTGTAAGCCCCGTGCAGGAGCGAGCTTGCTCGCGAAATGATCGCGAGCAAGCTCGCTCCTACAGGAAACGCTCAGTCATACGCCAACGGATAGGCCACCAGGCCGATCGCTTCATTGAGCAGCATCCCGCTCTGCCAGACCGCCTTGGCCTCCGGCAACCAGCCGCCCGCCGGGCGGCCATTGGGTACGCCGAGATAGCCCATGGGAGCCGTCACCACCTCGAATCCAGCCCGCTCGAAACACCAGCGGGCCCGAGGCATGTGGGACGCCTGGGTCACCAGCAGCACGCGACGGACGCCTGCAGGCTCGAGCAACTTCGCACTGAAGGTGGCGTTTTCCCAGGTGGTTCGGCTCTCCCCTTCCTGCCAGCGCACGTCCACGCCGAAATCGCGCTTGAGCGTATCGGCCATGATCTTCGCCTCGGAGGGAGGCTCACCAAAGTGCAGGCCGCCACTGGTCAGCAGGGGCAGGCCGCTGGCACGCGCCAGGCGTGCGGCATAGCGAAGCCGCTCCAGGGCCATCGGGGAAGGCTGATCCGCCCCCCAGGCAGGGTCATCACGGTCCCGGCCACCGCCCAGCACCACAATCACATCCACCCGCCCGGCCAGTTGCGTCCACTCGGCTTCGGCCAGCGGCGGCTCGCGCTCCAGCACCTTGGCCGACCACTCGACGACGATGGGCAGGCTCATCAACCACAGGCCACCGAGCCCGGCCACGAAGCAGGTTGCGGACAAGCGCGGCATGCGCCGACGCAGCCACCACCCGAGCAGGAGCAACAGCAACAGGCCGCCAGGCGGCAGCAGGAATTGTTTGATGATGTAGCGAATCGGCATGGGCACCTCCAGGGTGCCCGGAGCCTAGCGGGGATTCGACGTGCGGAAAAGCTGAGAACCACAAGACATGCACGCCTGCACACCCTGGCCGCGCTGCCAGATGGCCGGTGTTCCGCACATGGCGCAGCAAAGCTGCGGACGGCGCTTGAACGCGGGTTTGGGCTTGAGAGCGAAAGTCTTGGGTGGGCCACTTTCGCCACGAAGCGAACGCCGGGGCAGCGCCTCGATGGCGGCCAGTTCCTCGGCGGCAGCGTGCCAACCCCGCAACCAGCGCGTATCGCGGTCCAGATAGGCGCGAATCAACTCCATCTCGGCAGGGGTCAATCCCTTGAGTTCCAATTCGAGCGGCTCCTCGTCGCGCAAGCGAACCGCCGTATCCGCTTCATCCAGCGCCAGGGCCAGCCGATGCAATAACCGCTCGTAAAGCCCGTTCCCTGAATCCGTCCGCCGCAACTCACCCATCCAACACCTCGAACCACGTAAACGCTTGCGTTGCTTATGAAAAGCTTAGCGTTCGCTTCCCTGCTGCAAGGTGCCTGCGACAAACGGTGGCGGGATAGCCGACGGACGCCCGCCCGCGCAATCAGGGTTTCCCTAGGCCGTTGGGGGTCATGTATGCTACGGCGCTTGAATTTCCGTTTCCTCCAGGGTCCGACAACGCAGCCAAGGCCAGCGTCGCCAGCCCCAAGGAACTCCATCTTCCAGCGCCAGTAGCCATGCACGAACAGTATCAGCCCCGCGAAATCGAAGCCGCCGCGCAAGCCCACTGGGACGCGCATAAATCCTTTGAAGTGAGTGAGCAGCCCGGCAAGGACACCTTCTATTGCCTGTCGATGTTCCCCTACCCGAGCGGCAAGCTACACATGGGGCACGTGCGCAACTACACCATCGGCGACGTGATCGCCCGCTACCAGCGCATGCTCGGCAAGAACGTGCTGCAGCCCATGGGCTGGGACGCCTTCGGCATGCCGGCGGAAAACGCCGCGATGAAGAACAACGTCGCGCCGGCCAAGTGGACCTACGAAAACATCGACTACATGAAGACCCAGCTGAAGAGCCTGGGTCTTGCCATCGACTGGTCTCGTGAAGTCACCACCTGCAAGCCCGACTACTACCGCTGGGAGCAGTGGCTGTTCACCAAACTGTTCGAAAAAGGCGTGATCTACCGCAAGAACGGCACCGTCAACTGGGACCCGGCAGACCAGACGGTCCTCGCCAACGAGCAGGTCATCGACGGCCGCGGCTGGCGCTCCGGCGCGCTGGTTGAGAAGCGCGAGATCCCGATGTACTACTTCAAGATCACCGCCTACGCGGATGAACTCTTGAGCAGCCTCGACGACCTGGACGGCTGGCCCGAACAGGTCAAGACCATGCAGCGCAACTGGATCGGCAAATCCCGCGGCATGGAAGTCAGCTTCCCCTACGACCAGGCCAGCATCGGCCAGGCCGGCGCAATGAAGGTCTTCACCACCCGTCCGGATACCCTGATGGGCGCCACTTACGTGGCCGTCGCCGCCGAGCACCCGCTGGCGGCCCTCGCGGTGCAGAAGCTGCCGGCTGACAAGGCCGCTGAACTGCAGGCCTTCATCGACGAATGCAAGCGCGGCGGCGTCGCCGAAGCCGACATCGCCACCCAGGAGAAGAAGGGCCTGCCCACTCCCCTGTTCGTCGAGCACCCGCTGACCGGCGACAAGCTCCCGGTCTGGGTCGCCAACTACGTGCTGATGAACTACGGCGAAGGCGCTGTGATGGCCGTGCCGGCCCACGACGAGCGCGACTTCGCCTTCGCCCACAAGTACGACCTGCCGATGAAGGCAGTGGTCCGCACCTCTGCTGGCGACGAAACCCCTGCCCCGTGGCAGGACGCCTACGGCGAGCACGGCCAACTGATCAACTCCGGCGAATTCGACGGCCTGGACTACCAGGGTGCCTTCGACGCCATCGAAGTGGCCCTGCAGAAGAAAGGCCTGGGCCAGGCCCGCACCCAGTTCCGCCTGCGCGACTGGGGCATCAGCCGCCAGCGCTACTGGGGCTGCCCGATCCCGATCATCCACTGCCCGAGTTGCGGCGACGTGCCGGTGCCGGAAGACCAACTGCCGGTCGTCCTGCCCGAAGACGTGGTGCCGGATGGCGCCGGTAGCCCGCTGGCGAAGATGCCCGAGTTCTACTCCTGCATCTGCCCGAAGTGCGGCACCGCGGCCAAGCGCGAAACCGACACCATGGACACCTTCGTGGAGAGTTCCTGGTACTTCGCCCGCTACGCCTCGCCGAACTACGACCAGGGCATGGTCGACCCGGCCGCAGCCAACCACTGGCTGCCCGTGGATCAGTACATCGGCGGTATCGAACACGCGATCCTGCACCTGCTCTACGCGCGCTTCTTCCACAAACTGATGCGTGACGAAGGACTGGTCAGCTCCGACGAGCCGTTCAAGAACCTGCTCACCCAGGGCATGGTGGTCGCCGAGACCTACTACCGCGTTGCAGCCAATGGCGGCAAGGACTGGTTCAACCCGGCCGACGTCGAAGTCGAGCGTGACGCCAAGGCCAAGGTCATCGGTGCCCGCCTGAAGACCGACGGCCTGCCGGTGGAAATCGGCGGCACCGAGAAGATGTCGAAGTCCAAGAACAACGGCGTCGACCCGCAGGCCATGATCGACGCCTACGGCGCCGACACCTGCCGCCTGTTCATGATGTTCGCCTCGCCGCCGGACATGAGCCTCGAGTGGTCCGACTCCGGCGTCGAGGGTGCCAGCCGCTTCCTCCGCCGCGTCTGGCGCCTCGCCCAGGCCCACGTCGCCGCTGGCCTGCCGGCAGCCCTGGACCGCAGCGCGCTGAACGACGAGCAGAAGGCTGTGCACCGTTCCATCCACCTGGCCATCAAGCAGGCCAGCCAGGATGTCGGCCAGTACCACAAGTTCAACACCGCCATCGCTGCCGTGATGACCCTGATGAACGTCCTGGAGAAGGCCCCGCAGGCCACCGCCGAGGACCGCGCCCTGCTGCAGGAAGGCCTGGAAGCCGTGGCCCTGCTGCTGGCCCCCATCACCCCGCACATCAGCCACGTGCTGTGGAGCGAGCTGGGCCACTCCGGCGCCATCATCGACGCCGCCTGGCCGGCCGTGGACGAAGCCGCCCTGGTGCAGGACAGCCTGCAACTGGTGGTACAGGTCAACGGCAAGCTGCGCGGTCATATCGAAGTGCCGGCCGACGCCAGCCGCGAAGCAGTGGAAGCCACCGCACGCGCCAACGAGAACGTGCTGCGCTTCACCGACGGCCTGACCATCCGCAAGGTCATCGTGGTGCCAGGCAAACTGGTCAATATCGTCGCCAACTGATCGAAGCCGGCGCCCTCCTCCGGGAGTGGCGCCGGACTGTTTGCAAGGGGAAAGCAAGAAATGATGAAACGGAATCTGCTGGTCCTGGGCCTCACCGTGCTGCTGAGCGCGTGCGGTTTTCACCTGCGCGGCACTGGCGAAGCCAAGTTCGCCCTGACCGAAATGGACGTGACTGCCCGTAACCTGTACGGCCAGACCGTCAAATCCGTCCGCCAGGCCCTGGTGGACAATGGCGTGAACGTCCATGCCGGCGCGCCTTACACCCTGGTCCTGGCCCGCGAGGACGAAACCCAGCGCACTGCCAGCTATACCACTGGTGCGCGCAGCGCCGAGTACGAGCTGACCCAGACCCTGCAGTACGAAATCCGCGGCAACAACAACCTGATGTTGATGAACGACAAGCTGACCGTGCAGAAGTACTACGTGCATGACAGCAACAACCTGATCGGCTCCGACCAGGAAGCGGCCCAGCTGCGCCAGGAGATGCGTCAGGAAATGGTCCAGCAGATGATCATGCGCCTGCAGCTGATCACCCCGGCCCAGCTCGACCAGCTGCAACAGACCGCCGAAGCCAAGGCCAAGGCCGAAGCCGAAGCGCTGGAAGCCGCGCGCCAGGCCGAAAAGGCCCAGCAACCGCAGCAGTCGCCGCTGCAACTGCCCATCCAGTAAGCACTCGGGGCCGCACAGCGGCCCCAGTCATTTCCGCCTATGAAACTCAACCCCGCACAACTGGGTAAACACCTGCAGGGACCTCTGGCACCGGTCTACGTCGTCAGTGGCGACGAGCCTCTGCTCTGCCAGGAAGCCTGCGACGCCATTCGCGCCAGCGCCCGCGCGCGGGATTTCAGCGAGCGCCAGGTGTTCAACGCCGAAACCAACTTCGATTGGGGCCTGCTGCTGGAAGCCGGCGCGAGCTTGTCGCTGTTCGCCGAGAAGCGTCTGCTGGAAGTGCGCCTGCCTTCTGGAAAGCCGGGGGACAAGGGCGCTGCCGCGCTGCTCGAATACCTCTCCCGCCCGCCGGAAGACACCGTGCTGCTGCTGAGCCTGCCCAAGCTCGACGGCAGCACCCAGAAAACCAAGTGGGCCAAGGCACTGATCGATGGGGCGGATGCACAGTTCATCCAGATCTGGCCCATCGAGTCCCACAACCTGCCGCAATGGATTCGCCAGCGCCTGTCCCAGGCTGGCCTGGCCGCCAACCAGGAAGCGGTGGACCTGATCGCCGCCCGGGTCGAAGGCAACCTGTTGGCCGCCGCCCAGGAGATCGAGAAGCTCAAGCTGCTGGCCGAAGGTGGTCAGGTGGATGCCGCGACCGTCCAGGCAGCAGTGGCTGACAGCGCCCGCTTCGACGTCTTCGGCCTGATCGACGCCGCCCTCAACGGTGAACCCGCCCACACCCTGCGCACCCTGGAAGGCCTGCGCGGCGAAGGCGTGGAACCGCCGGTGATCCTCTGGGCACTGGCAAGGGAGCTGCGCCTGCTGGCCGGCCTGGCCCAGCAATACAGCCAGGGCGTGCCACTGGAAAAGGCCTTTGCCGCAGCCCGCCCGCCGGTCTGGGACAAACGTCGTCCGCTGGTTACTCGCGCGCTGCAACGCCATCCGGCGTCGCGCTGGAACCAGTTGCTGCAGGATGCCCAGCGCATCGACGCGCAAATCAAGGGCCAGGCTCCGGGCGATCCCTGGAATGGCCTCGCACGCCTTGCCCTGCTGCTGGCCGGCCAGCGCCTGCCGTTGTCCGCCGAATAACTGGACAATTTCTGAGCACAGGCCGATGATGCGCCCGCCCGCGCTGGTGCGGGCGCCAATCGAGGATCGGCCATGGCCAAGAAACGCAAACAAGGCGCGCCCAACCGCGCCAAATCCCTGGTAGCCCAACCCCTCTTCCGCTGCCGCCAGGAGAAGCCCCAGAAAGGCAAAGGAAGTTACCGCCGCGAAGCCTCCCACGATTGGGAGGCTTCGTCGCTTATGGCGGCGTGAAAAGGCTCGAACGTGTTAAGGTCGCGACTCGATTCGTCTGCCTCGAGACTCGCGTATGTTCGATGCCCCCGCCCCCGGCCCGATGTTCCGCAGCCTGGCCGTGGCCTCCGCCCTCACCCTGCTCAGCTCCTGCGCCGACGCTCCTGCGCAGAAACCCTCCACCGCGCCCCTGCCTCAGGCGACCCAGCCCGCCAGTAAACCCGCTGCAACGCCCGCGCAGATTCCTGTGCAGATGCCCACCATCAGCTTCAGCGCGTGGCGCGACGGTTTCCGCCGCGAAGCGCTGGCCCAAGGCATAGACGCCAGCCTCTTCGACCAAGCCTTCGCCGGCGTAACGCCCGACGCCAGCGTGATCACCGCTGATCGCAGCCAGCCCGAATTCACCCGACCGGTGTGGGAATACCTGGAAGGCGCCATCTCGCCGTACCGGGTGCGCAAGGGCCAGGCCCTGATCGCGGAAAACGCGACAACCCTGGACGCCATCGAGCAGCGTTTCGGTGTGGACCGTGAGCCCCTGGTGGCCATCTGGGGCATGGAAAGCAGCTTCGGCCAGTTCATGGGCGACAAATCGGTTATCCGCTCCCTGGCCACTCTGGCCTACGAAGGCCGCCGCCCCGAATTCGCCCACGCGCAATTGCTGGCCGCCCTGCAGATCCTCCAGCACGGCGACATCCAGCCCGGCAGCATGCTCGGTTCCTGGGCCGGTGCCATGGGCCAGACCCAGTTCATCCCCACCACCTACAACACCCACGCCGTGGACTTCGACGGCGACGGCCGCCGCGACATCTGGAACTCCTCGGCCGACGCGCTGGCTTCGGCCGCCCACTACCTGCAGGCCTCCGGCTGGCGCAAGGGACAACCTGCAGCAATCCAGGTCCAGCTGCCCGACGGCTTCGACTATGCCCATGCCGACGGGGATATCCGCAAATCCGTAGCTCAGTGGCAGGCCATGGGCGTGCAGGCCGGACCACAGGCCACGAGCCTCGCCAACGACTCCGCGTCCCTGCTGCTGCCGGCCGGCCATCGCGGCCCGGCGTTCCTGGTGCTGGATAACTTCCGCGCCATCCTCAAGTACAACAACTCCTCGTCCTACGCCCTTGCGGTCAGCCTGCTGGGCGAACGCTTCGACGGCGGTGGCCAGCTCACCGGAAGCTGGCCACGCGACGAGCGCCCGCTGAGCCGTACCGAGCGGGTGGAGCTGCAGGAGTCGCTGACAGCGGCCGGCTACAACCCGGGCACGGCGGACGGCATCATCGGTGCCAACACCCGCAAGGCGATCCGTGGTTATCAACAGCGCCTCGGCTGGCCGGCGGACGGCTACCCCAATGTGAAGCTGCTCGAGCAGTTGCGTGAAGGACGCTGAGTCCCGCTTGCACGGCGGTCGTTACAGGCTCACGCCTCCAGACGGCCGCCGGTTCGTGCAAACGCCTTTGTGATAAACTGCGCCACCCCTTTTTGCCCCTGCGGCAGCCAACGGAGCCACCAGCGGAGCCAGATTTCCGATGTCCGATATCGACTCGTCCAAACACGTCGCCAGCGGCGAAAAGTTCCGTACTGCGCAGGGCATCACCGCGATCAAGGATGGCCAGAAGCGCCGCAATTCTGCCGAACCCCAGGTGTTCGAGCCCAAGCCCAAGTGGCTGCGGGTCAAGGCACCGGGCGGCAGCCGCTTCGACGCGGTCAAGCGCAACGTCGGCGAACATCGCCTGAGTACCGTGTGCCAGGAATCCCACTGCCCGAACATGGGTGAGTGCTGGTCCAACGGCACCGCCACCATCATGCTGATGGGCTCGGTGTGCACCCGCGCCTGCCGCTTCTGCGCCGTGGACACCGGCAACCCCAACGGTTGGCTGGATCTGGAAGAGCCGCAGAACACCGCCAAGTCGGTCGAGCTCATGGCTCTGCGCTATATCGTGCTGACCTCCGTCGATCGCGACGACCTGGACGATGGCGGCGCCAGCCACTACGCCGCCTGTGTACGCGCCATCAAGGAAAACACTCCCCAGGTAGTCGTGGAAGCCCTGACGCCCGACTTCAACGGCGACCACGCAGCCATCGAACGGGTAGTGGACTCCGGCCTTGAGGTGTTCGCGCAGAACGTCGAGACGGTCAAGCGCCTGACCCATGTCGTACGCGACCCGCGCGCAGGCTATGAGAAGACCCTGCGCGTACTGGAGCACGCCAAGCGCCACCGCCCGACCGTCCTGACCAAGACAAGCCTGATGCTGGGTCTGGGCGAGACCGACGAGGAAATCATCGAAACCATGGACGATCTGCGCGCAATTGGTGTCGATATCCTCACCCTCGGCCAGTACTTGCAGCCCACCCGCAACCACCTGCCGGTGAAGCGCTGGGTCAGCCCGGAGGAATTCAACCGCTTCCGCGATATCGGCCTTGAGAAAGGCTTCATGGAAGTGGCTGCCGGTCCGCTGGTGCGCTCCAGCTACAGGGCCGACCGCGTGTTCGAGAAGAACAACCTGGGCCTGGCCGCACCAGTTCCGGTACCGGGACAGCCCGTCGACTCAAGCATCATTCCGACACTCAACCTGGGTTGATCACAGCGGGCATTCAGCCGCAATCTGAATAAACGAAACGGCCCCTCTCCCAACGGGAGAGGGGCCGTCGCTTTTTCGGGTCTGTCTCTTTACTGCGTGTAGCCCAGCCGCTGACGAAGAGCCTGCTCCAGGCGCTGCGCCACCTCATCGAGCTGAGGCGGCGTCTCGATCAGGTCCTTGAGCTGAACCATCTTCAGCCCGGCGTAGCCGCAGGGATTGATCCGCCAGAAGGGCGACATGTCCATGTCCACATTGAGTGCCAGGCCGTGGAAGGAGCAGCCGCGGCTGACCCGCAGTCCCAGCGAGGCGACCTTGTCGCCATCGACATAGACACCGGGAGCATCTGCCTTGGGCGCGGCCTCGACACCGTAGGTGGCCATCACATCGACCAGGCTTTGTTCCATGGCCGTGACCAGATCGCGCACGCCCAATCCGAGGCGGCGCAGATCCAGCATGAGATAGGCCACCAACTGGCCGGGGCCGTGGTAGGTCACCTGGCCGCCGCGTTCCACCTGGATCACCGGGATGTCCCCCGGCGCCAGCAGGTGCTCGGCCTTGCCGGCCTGGCCCTGGGTGAACACCCGGGGATGCTGCAGCAACCAGATTTCGTCGGGGGTCCTTTCGTCACGTTCGACGGTCAGACGGCGCATCGCCTCTAGGGTCGGCAGGTAATCCACCAACCCCAGATGGCGCACGATGAGTTCGGCAGGTGCCACTAGAGCACCATGTGCACGCGGCCAGTAGCGCGCAGGTCCACATGGATGGCCTGCAACTGGTCGACGCCAGTCGCGGTGATCAACACCTGCACCGACAGGAAGCGGCCGTTGCGGCTGTCGCGCACCACCAGGGTGGTGGCGTCGAGATCAGGAGCGTGGCGCTGGATGATTTCGATCACCAGGTCGGCGAAACCATCGAAGGAATCGCCGATCACCTTGATCGGGTAGCGCTCGCAGGGGAATTCGATTTTCGGGGGTTGTACGTCAGGAGTATCAGTCATGGCAGCGGCGGACTCGTGATCCGCGAGGCGGACGCCCCGCGCCCAGGCAAGGCGCGAGGCATCGGCTCAGAAGGTCAGTTGAACAGGCCGAAGAAGAACAGTCGGATGCTATCCCACAGGCGGCGGAAGAAGCCACCTTCCTCAACGGTCTCCAGGGCGATCAGATCGGCGCTGTGGACTACCTGGTCTTCCAGCTTGACTTCCACCTTGCCGATCACGTCGCCTTGCTTGATGGGGGCGATCAGCTGCGGATTCAAGGTCATGTTGGCCTGCAGCTTCTTGATCTGGCCCTTCGGCAGGGTCATGGTCAGGTCCTGACCGAGGCCAGCCTTGATCTCACGGGCCGAGCCCTTCCAAACCTGGGCTTTGGCCAGCTCCGCGCCCTTCTGGTAGAAGGTCTGGGTTTCGAAGAAGCGGAAGCCGTAGGTCAGCAGCTTCTGGGTTTCGGCGGCGCGGGCCTGTTCGCTGTTGGTGCCGAACACCACGGCGATCAGGCGCATGTTGTCACGCACAGCAGAAGCCACCAGGCAGTAGCCAGCCTCGTCGGTGTGGCCGGTCTTCAGGCCGTCGACGGTCTTGTCACGCCACAGCAGCAGGTTGCGGTTGGGCTGCTTGATGTTGTTCCAGAAGAATTCCTTCTGGGAGTAGATGGCGTAGTGGGCCGGATCTTCGTAGATGATCGCGCGCGCCAGGGTCGCCATGTCGTGAGCGGTGGAGTAGTGCTCCGGGTTGGGCAGGCCAGTGGCGTTCATGAAGTGGCTGCCGGTCATGCCCAGTTTCTCGGCAGTGGTGTTCATCATGTCGGCGAAGGCGTCTTCGCTGCCGGCGATGTGCTCGGCCACAGCCACGCTGGCGTCGTTGCCGGACTGGATGATGATGCCGTGCAGCAGGTCGCTCAGGGTCACCTGGGTGTTGACCTGGACGAACATGCGCGAACCGCCGGTACGCCAGGCGTGCTCACTGATGGTCACCGGATCGGTCTCGCCGATCTGGCCCTTGCGGATTTCCAGGGTGGCGATGTAGGCGGTCATCAGCTTGGTCAGACTTGCCGGAGGCAGGCGCTGATCGCCGTTGTTTTCCACCAGCACCTGGCCGCTCTGGGCGTCCATCAGCACATAGGACTTGGCGGCCAGTTGCGGCGGCGACGGGATGATCTGCTGGGCCGCCATGGAGACCGGCGCGACGATGAGCAGGGCTGCGGGCAGTAGAAGGCGTTTGGCGAAGCTGAAGATGTTCATCCGTCTCTCTATGTAACTAATGGTCTAACAGGCCCTTGCGGGCAAAAACGAAGCCGTCAGTCCGGCTTCACGAGGGTGGGTTGGCCGAGATTGGCCAGGCGAACCGAGTTCTGCACCTGCTGGGCTTCACCCTGAGTTCCGATCGGCCCCAGGCGTACCCGGTGCAGTATCTGCTGGTTGCGCACGACCGAGCTGATGAAGACCGGGGCAGTCACCGTCTCGCTCAGCTTGGCCTTGAGGAGTTCCGCAGCGTCCGGATTGGCGAAGGCGCCCACCTGGAGATACAGGCCAGACGCTGCGAGTGAATCGTTTTTTTTTGCGTCGATCTGCACGGGCAGCACGGCGGCGGCATGTTGCTGCGGCGGCGGGGTGTACTGCTCGATCGGCGCGCTGGCCACCTGGGCGACCGGCTGGGGCTTGGGTTGCGGCTGGGCGGCCATCTTCGGCTGCGCCAGGACCATGGGCACCGGACGACCCTGGGCCGCCCACCACTCATGGGGATCGATACCCTCGACCTTGACCCGGGCGGTGCCGGACTCGGCATAGCCGAGCTTCTTCGCGGCGGCGAAGGAGAGGTCGATGATGCGGTCGGAATAGAACGGGCCACGGTCGTTGACCCGCAGGATCACGCTACGGCCGTTGTCCAGGTTGGTCACCCGGACGTAGCTCGGCAGCGGCAAGGTCTTGTGCGCGGCGGTCATGCCGTAGAGGTCATAGGCCTCGCCGTTGGCGGTGGCCTGGCCGTGGAACTTGGTGCCATACCAGGACGCGGTGCCCACCGCCTGGTAACGGCGCGCATCGTTCATCGGGTAGTAGGTCTTGCCCAGCACGGTGTAGGGATTGGCCTTCACCGAGCCGTAGTGCGGCATGGGTACGGCATCGGGAATGCGCGAGACGTCGACATCCCACCAGGGAGCGCCGTCCCTGTGCGGACGCGAGTAGTCGCCGGGGCCTGAGATCGGCCCGCCGGGCTGGATCGGTTCCGGCGCGCGGCTGCTCGAGCAGCTGGCCAGCAACAATGCTACGGCGCCGTAGACGGCGACTCTTATCGGTTGTGGCATCGGTTAACGCCCGCCCCTTGCGTTGACCAGCAGTTCGGAAAGCTGATGCACGGCCATGGCGTACATCGCGCTGCGATTGTAGCGGGTAATGACGTAGAAGTTCGGCAGTCCCATCCAGTACTCCGCCCCCTCATCACCCTCCAGCCTGAAGGCCGTAACCGGCACATCATCGCGCAGTGCATCACCGCTTGCCCAGCCCAGCGTCCTAAGATCGCCGACGTTCTTCACCGGGTCCAGTCCCTGGGTCAACCCTTCGTCGATTCGTTCGCCGCGAACCTGGGCACGACTGACCACCGGGGCGCCATGCACCCAGCCGTGGCGCTTGAAGTAGCTGGCGACGCTGCCGATGGCATCCACCGGGTTGTTCCAGATGTCGATATGGCCGTCGCCGTCGAAATCCACCGCATAGGCGCGGAAGCTGCTCGGCATGAACTGCGGCAGTCCCATGGCGCCGGCATAGGAGCCCTTGAGCATCAGCGGATCGACCTGCTCCTCACGGGCCAGCAGGAGGAATTCCTTGAGCTGCTTGCGGAAGAAGTCGGCACGCGGCGGGTAATCGAAGCCCAGAGTGGACAAGGCATCGATCACACGAAAGTTGCCGGTATTGCCACCATAGAAGGTCTCGACACCGATGATCGCGACGATCACCTGGGCCGGTACGCCGTACTCTTTCTCGGCGCGGGCCAGCGCATCGGCGTGCTGGTTCCAGAAGGTCACGCCTTTCTGGATGCGTGCCGGCGTGATGAAGATCGGCCGGTATTCCTTCCACGGCTTGACCCGTTCAGCGGGGCGGGAGATGGCGTCGAGAATGGACTGCTTGCGCTCCACCTCACGGAACAGATCCACCAATTGCTCGCCGGCGAAGCCGTAGTCGCGGGTCATCTCGGCGACGAATTCGGCCACCTGCGGCGATCCCTCGTAATCCCCCGACAGCGCCGGTGCGGCTGCTCCCAGCAGTCCGACCAGGGCAGCCCCAGAGGCACCCAACCGCATCCAAGTGCGCAGTGCTTTCAAATCTCTCACTCGTTTCAAACCTGGGCGATCCACTTGCGATGGGTATGGATCGCCATCAACACCCCAAACCCAGACAGCAGCGTCACCAGATGGGTTCCGCCGTAACTAATGAAGGGCAGGGGCACCCCCACGACCGGCAAGAGTCCACTGACCATGCCGATATTGACGAACACGTACACGAAGAAGGTCATGGTCAGACTGCCCGCCAGCAGCTTGCCGAACAGGGTCTGGGCCTGGGCGGTAATCACCAGGCCGCGGCCGATCAGGAGCAGGTAGACCAACAGCAGCAGGCAGGCGCCCACCAGGCCGAACTCTTCGCCGAGGACCGCAATGATAAAGTCCGTGTGGCTTTCGGGCAAAAAATCCAGGTGCGACTGAGTGCCCAGCAACCAGCCCTTGCCGAACACCCCGCCAGAGCCGATGGCCGCCTTGGACTGGATGATGTTCCAGCCCGTGCCCAGCGGATCGCTTTCCGGGTCGAGGAAGGTCAGAACCCGCTGCTTCTGGTAGTCGTGCAGCACGAAGTACCACATGGCTACCGCCACGGGCACGACGGCCGCCACCGCACCGAGGATCCAGCGCCACTGCAGGCCGGCCATGAACAGCACGAAGGCGCCGGAGGCCAGGATCAGCAGCGCGGTGCCGAGGTCGGGCTGCTTCAGGATCAGCACGAAGGGCACGAGGATCAGCACCAGGCTGATGGCGATGTGCTTGAGTTTCGGCGGCAGGTTGTGCCGCGACAGGTACCAGGCGATGGTCGCCGGCATGATGATCTTCATGAACTCCGAGGGCTGGAAGCGGATCACCCCGGGAATATTGATCCAGCGGGTCGCGCCCATGGCCGTGTGGCCCATGATCTCCACGACCATCAGCAACGCCACCCCGACCACGTAGGCGAGCGGCACCCAGCGTGCCATGAAGCGCGGCTCGAACTGGGCGATGACGATCATCGCGCCGATGCCCAGACCGAAGGAGCTGGCCTGCTTCATCAGCAGGTCCCAGTGCTTGCCGCTCGCCGAATAAAGGACGAACAGGCTGCCGGCGGCCAGCATCAGGATGATCAGCAGCAGCCAGCCGTCGATGTGCAGGCGCTGCAGCAGCGTGGCGCGGCGCTTGAGCACGTCCTCCTGGGAGATGGTGCGGTCGAAGTTGCTGTTCATCGATTGGCGCTCTGCTGTTCCGCCAGCGGCTGCGGCGGTCGGAACTCGGGTTTCAGCTGGCCGTCTTCACCGAGCAGCCAGGCATCCATGACCTGCTTGACCACCGGCGCGGCAACGCCCGAACCGGATTCGCCGTTCTCCACCATCACTGCTACGGCGATCTTCGGGTCTTCCGCCGGGGCGAAGGCGACGAACAGGGCATGGTCACGGTGGCGCTCCTGCACCTTGGAGCGGTCGTACTTCTCGCCCTGCTTGATGGCCACCACCTGGGCGGTACCGGACTTGCCGGCGATACGGTAGACGGAGCTCGCGCCAACCTTGTGCGCCGTACCCCGGGCACCGTGGACCACCTGCTCCATGCCGTTGCGGCCGGCATCCCAGTATTTCGGGTCACGCAGGACGATGTCCGGCATCGGGTTCGGGTCCAGCGGCGGCTGGCCTTCGATGGTCTTGGCCAGGTGCGGGCGAATCCACTTGCCACGGTTGGCCATGAGCGCAACCGCCTGGGCGAGTTGCAGCGGGGTGGCCTGCATGTAGCCCTGGCCGATACCGAGGATCAGCGTTTCCCCCGGGAACCAGGCCTGACGGTAACGCGCGCGCTTCCACTCGCGAGACGGCATCAGGCCGGAGGACTCCTCGAACATGTCCAGGGCCACGCGCTGACCGAAGCCAAAGCGGCTCATGTAGTCATGAAGTCGATCGATGCCCATCTTGTGGGCAAGATCGTAGAAGTAGGTGTCATTTGACCGCATGATCGCGGTTTCCATGTTCACCCAGCCGTCACCGGAACGGTTCCAGTTGCGGTACTTGTGATCGTAATTGGGCAGTTGGTAGAAGCCGGGATCGAAAACCCGCGAGGCCGGCGTCACCACACCGGAATCCAGGCCGGACACGGCCACCATCGGCTTGATGGTCGAACCCGGCGGATACAGGCCACGCAATACGCGGTTGTACAGCGGCCGGTCGATGGAATCGCGCAGCTCGGCATAGGCCTTGAAGCTGATGCCGGTAACGAAGGGGTTGGGGTCGAAACTCGGCTGGCTGACCATGGCCAGCACATCACCGCTGGACGGCTCGATAGCGACGATAGCGCCACGACGGCCGGCCAGAGCCTGTTCGGCAGCCTCTTGCAGACGCACATCGAGGGTCAGCACCAGATCCTTGCCGGGTTTCGGGTCGGTGCGCTTGAGCACACGCAATACGCGGCCGCGGGCGTTGGTCTCGACTTCCTCGTAACCCACCTCGCCGTGCAACTGGTCTTCGTAGAAGCGCTCGATGCCGGTCTTGCCGATGTGATGGGTGCCGCTGTAGTTCACCGGATCGAGCTGCTTGAGTTCCTTCTCGTTGATCCGGCCGACGTAGCCCACGGAATGGGCGAAATGCGCGCCCTGCGGATAGTGGCGCACCAGTTGCGCCACCACCTCGACGCCGGGCAGGCGGAACTGGTTCACCGCGATGCGGGCGATCTGCTCCTCGGTCAGCTCGAAGAGGATGGGCACTGGCTCGAACGGGCGCCTCCCCTGCTTCATGCGTTTTTCGAACAACGCACGATCATCGGGGGTCAGCTGCAACACTTCGACTATCACGTCGAGGGTCTGCTCCCAGTCGCCGGCGCGCTCACGGGTCACGCTGAGACTGAAGCTGGGCCGGTTGTCGGCGATGATCACACCATTGCGGTCGAAGATCAGCCCTCGGGTGGGCGGAATCGGCTGCACGTGGACGCGATTGTTCTCCGACAGGGTCGAGTGGTAGTCGTACTGGATCACCTGCAGGTAATAGAGGCGGGTAATCAGCACGCAGGTCAGCATCAATACCGCCGCCGCGCCCACGATCACGCGCCGGCGTACCAGACGGGCGTCCTTCTCGTGATCTTTGAGGCGAATCGGTTGCGGCATGGACGGGGCTTACTTGTGGTAGGGGTGGCCGGACAACACCGTCCAGGCGCGGTAGATCTGCTCGCCAATGAGGATGCGGACCAACGGATGCGGCAGCGTCAGAGGCGACAGCGACCAGCGCTGCTCGCTACGGGCACAAACCTCCGGCGCCAGCCCTTCCGGACCACCGACCATGAGGTTGACGGTGCGCGAATCCAGGCGCCAGCGGTCCAGTTCGGCCGCCAGTTGCTCGGTGCTCCAGGGCCGACCTTGGACTTCCAGGGTGACGATGCGTTCCCCCGGCTGGACCTTGGCCAGCATGGCCTCACCTTCCTGGCGGATCATCCGCGCCACGTCGGCGTTCTTGCCGCGCGTGGTCAGGGGAATTTCCACCAGTTCCAGGCTGAGCTCAGAAGGCAGGCGCTTGACGTACTCGTGCCAGCCCTCTTCCACCCAACGCGGCATCCGAGTGCCAACGGCGATCAGACGTAGACGCAAGGGACGCCCCGCTTACTCGTGGCTGTGGTGGGCACGGCTCTGCTCGGCGCCTTGCCACAGGCGCTCCAGGTCATAGAACTGGCGGGTGGCGACCTGCATCACATGCACCACCACATCGCCCAGGTCCAGCAGGGCCCACTCGCCGCCGTCCAGACCTTCGCTACCCAGGGCGCGCACGCCTTGTTCCTTGGCCTTTTCCAGGACGTTCTCGGCCAGGGACTTGACGTGACGACCGGAGGTGCCGCTGGCGATCACCATGAAATCGGTGATGCTGGTCTTGCCACGTACGTCGATGGTGGTGATTTCCTGACCTTTCAGGTCTTCCAGGGCCGCGATGGCGACCTTGACGAGTTCTTCGTTTTGCATCGGGTTCAACTACCTCAGTGAATCAGTTCGGCGCACGGTACAGATCGTGCGCATGGATATAGGCCAATACGGCATCGGGCACGAGAAAGCGCACCGAGCGCCCCTCCCCCAGCAATTGGCGGATCTGGGTGGCGGAAATCGCCAGGGGCGTCTGCCAGACGAAAGCAATCTGCCCGGACGGCCCCTGCAGCGATTGCGGATCGACCGCGCTGCGCGCCGCCAACAGGTCGCGCAGGTCTTCCGGTGCCTCGCTGTCGGCATCCGGACGCTGCAGGACCAGGATGTGGCAATGGTCCAGCAGCTCGCTCCAGCGGTGCCAGCTCGGCAGGCCGCAAAAAGCGTCCCAGCCGACCAGCAGGAACAACTGGTCATCAGCAGCCAGCTCGGTCCGCAGGGACTCCAGCGTTTCGATGGTCCAGGACGGCCGCTCGCGCTTGAGTTCGCGATCGTCCACCACCAGCGGCGCAACTCCGGCCACCGCCAGCTGCACCATTTCCAGGCGCTGAGCCGCCGAAACCCGCGGGGTTTCGCGGTGCGGCGGGCGCGCGCTGGGAATCAGGCGCAGCTCATCGAAGCCGAACTGCTCGGCCACCTCGAGGGCACCCCGCAAGTGGCCGATATGCACGGGATCGAAAGTGCCGCCGAAGAGGCCGATGCGCTTGCCCATCAGGTACGTACGTGACCGTCGCCGAAGACCACGTACTTCTCGCTGGTCAGGCCTTCCAGACCGACTGGGCCGCGGGCGTGCAGCTTGTCGGTGGAAATGCCGATCTCCGCACCCAGGCCGTATTCGAAGCCATCGGCGAAGCGGGTCGAGGCATTGACCATCACCGAGGCGGAATCCACTTCGGTGAGGAAACGCCGGGCATCACTGAAGTTCTCGGTGATGATCGCGTCGGTGTGCTGCGAGCCGTAGGTGTTGATGTGCTCGATGGCCTGCTCCAGGCCGTCGACGATGCGGATCGAGAGGATCGGCGCGTTGTACTCGGTACGCCAGTCTTCTTCGGTCGCCTCCAGCACATCGGCGCCCAGCAGGGCACGGGTAGCGGCGTCGCCGCGCAGCTCCACGCCCTTGTCGCGGTAGATGGCGGCCAGCGGCGGCAGTACGCGCGCGGCAATGCCTTCGTGCACCAGCAGGGTTTCCATGGTGTTGCACGGTGCGTAACGCTGGGTCTTGGCGTTGTCTGCCACACGGATCGCCTTGTCCAGGTCGGCGGCGACGTCGATATAGACGTGGCAGATGCCGTCCAGGTGCTTGATCACCGGCACCTTGGCTTCGCGGCTGATGCGTTCGATCAGGCCCTTGCCACCGCGCGGGACGATCACGTCCACGTACTCCGGCATGCTGATCAGCGCACCCACGGCGGCGCGGTCGGTGGTTTCCACCACTTGCACCAGCTCGCTGGGCAGGCCGGCGTCGGCCAGGCCCTTCTGGATGCAGGCGGCGATGGCCTGGTTGGAATGGATGGCCTCGGAGCCGCCACGCAGGATGGTGGCGTTGCCGGACTTCAGGCAGAGGCTGGCCGCATCGATGGTCACGTTCGGCCGCGACTCATAGATGATGCCGATCACGCCCAGCGGCACGCGCATCTTGCCAACCTGGATGCCGGACGGCAGGTAGCGCATGTCGCGGATTTCGCCGATGGGGTCCGGCAGGGTGGCGACCTGACGCAGGCCCTCGATCATGTCGTCGATGCGCGCCGGGGTCAGCGCCAGGCGGTCGAGCATGGCTGGCTCCAGGCCATTGGCCCGGCCATTGGCCAGGTCCTGCTCGTTGGCGGCGGTCAGCTCGGCACGAGCTGCGTCCAGGGCATCGGCGGCAGCCAGCAGGGCGCGGTTCTTCTGCGCGGTGCTGGCACGGGCGGCCACGCGCGAGGCGGCGCGAGCGGCGCGGCCAAGGCGGGTCATGTAATCGAGAACGGACTCGGTCATGGTCTCGTGTTCTGGCGAAGGGAAAGCGGCTGATTATAGCGACCGCGCTCGTCCGCGCCCAGCGGCGCCGGGCGGATGGTAGACAGCCCATTCCACAGGCGCCGCCGGTAACGGCACGGGCCTAGTCCCAGGCGGGCCGCAGCCGGGACGGTGACACCCGCCCCCAGCGCCCGCCCGAAGGTTGGGTAAACAAAAGTGACCGCGCTGTTTACCTTCCAATCGCAGTCGTCGCAGAAGAACAAGAAGCGCCCAGGCGCCGGAGAACCCGCCATGCGTTACCAGACCGACTTCGCCCCACAGCACCTGAACGATGTGCCCCGCGTCGTCCAGCTCGGCGCCTGGACCCTGCATTACCAGGCCTTCTCCCGACACGCCGAGGACAATCGCGAGCCGATCCTGATGCTCGGCGGCGCCTTCCAGAGCTTTCGCTCATTCGGCGCGGAGGTGCAGGAACTGCTGCCCCATCACCCGGTGATCCTCCTCGACCTGCCAAGTCAGGGCGCAAACCTGCAACTGGCGCCTGAGCTCTCGCTCGAACAGCTGGCCGACCTGATCGCCGCGTTCGCCGAAGAGCTCCGCCTGCCACCGTTGATGCCCATCGGCCTGTCCTACGGCTCGGCCCTGGCGGCACTGTTCGCCGTACGCCACCCGCAGCGCTGCGCGCGCCTGCTGTTGGCTGGGATCACCGCCTTCGGCCGGCCCGGCGCCCGGCGCATGCTGGAGGAAGGCCTGGACCTGCTGACCGAGGGCCAGGTCCTGCGCTTCGCCCAAGGCGCCCTGACCGGACTGATCAATCCCCTGCGCCTGGATGAAACCGGCGTCTCGCTGGTCTTCCGCAAGGCACTTCTGCGGCAGATGCAGCGACTTTCCCCGCAAGAAGTCGAGCGATACCTGCAAAATAGCCGCCGTTTGCTCGACTTCCCGGGATTCACCCGTCATCCGACCTGCCCGACCCTGGTCCTGGCCGGCGAATACGACCATTTCACCCAGCCCTGGGAGCACGCGGGCTTCGCCGCCGCCTGTGCCGATGCCGATTGCGCGCTTATCCACAACGGCGATCACCTGGCCCAGTTCGAGCAGCGCGAAGCCTGCGCCAGCTTCTATCGCCCCTTCCTCCAGGGCACCGCCCTGCCCCTGGTCAGCCCCGGTGCCACGCGTCTGGCACGCAATCGCCTGGACCGCCTGGAGCGGCGCCAGGAACCGCGCGTGGCCCCGCTGAACCGACGAGGCCGGCTGCTGCACGCTGAAGCGGGCGAATGGTCGGTGGATGTCTGCGAACTGGGATTCTTCGGCGGCCTGGTGGCCGGCAACCTGCCGCGCGCGCTGCCCTCGCGTGGCTGGCGCTTGCAGGCCGGCGAACTGCCGGAACTGGATGTCCTGCCCTTGCGCCATGAGGGCGATTGCCTCGCGCTGGTCTTCCCCCACACCGATGCACAGGCCAGCGACGCGCTGGCGGCGCAGGTGGTGCAGGCCGAGCCGCAAGAGGTGGCCTACGCCTGATCACAGACTGCCGCCGTTATTGTGGGAGCGAATTCATTCGCGAATAAATTCGCTCCCACATCAGAAGTCCATCCTCAGGTTAGCCCCTCCACCACCCGCACCAGCGCCGGCCAGGCATCCGCCGGTGCTGCCTCCAGCTCCTTCGGGTCATGCACCCGGACTTCGCCGAAGCCGCAACCTTCGAAGCCCGCGATAATGGCGTCGTCGCCCCGGTAGTGCAGGTGATAGCGGCCACGGGTCAATCGGCCCACGAGGTCAATGCCCCAGCGCAATTGCCGGTAGCGCGGGTGCTCGCGCAGGTCGGGATAGAGATCAGTGAGGTAGGTGGCGGACGGGAATTGGCGCAATTGCGCCGCAAGGCGAGCCCAGAAGCCTTCTATTACCGGTAGCTCGAAGTAGTTCACCAGCCCTTCGGTGATCACCAGCACCGGCTCTTCCCGATCCAGCCCGGAGAACAGCGCCTGCAGGTCGTTCGCGCACTGCTCGGCGAGGATATCCACAGGGCGCACCTGATGCCGGGCATCCAGCCAGCCCTCTTCATGCAGCAGCAGGCGCTTGCGCGCAGCCATGGGCGGCAGGTCGGCTTCCAGGTAGCGCAATTGCGGGTAACGGGAACAGAAACGCCGCCCCCGGGGCGACAGGCCGCAGGCGATCTCCACCACCTGGCGCACCCCGCGCTGCTCGATGGCCTCGCGCAACAGGGCGTCGATCAACAGGTGGCGCTGCAACAGGAAATGCTCAACATCCAGACCAAAAGCCACACGCGCGCCCCAGCTGACCGGCGCCAGCACGCCGTGGGCGAAACGTCCGAAGGGGGTGACGAAGGGTTCCTCGGCGAGCTGGTGGCGATACCAGACATAACCGGTGTAGTGCGCACTGGGGGTGATGTGGGCACTGTCGACGCGAGCGGCTCGGGACATGGCAACGGGCTCTTGTTATTTTGCGTGACGATTCCGACGCCGGCATTCAGCTTCGGCTCAGCGTGCTTCCGTATAATCGCGAGCCTATTCCGACCCGTAACCCTGCGACAGCCCCATGTCCTGCGATCCCATCCTTAGTTTGCCCTGGCCTGGTGCCCGCCCGCTGACCGATGCCTTTTTCGACCGCGACGCCCAGCAAGTGGCCCGCGAGCTGCTGGGCAAGGTCATCCGCCACCGGGTCGACGGTCGCTGGCTGTCCGCGCGCATCATCGAGACCGAGGCCTACTACCTGGTGGACAAGGGCAGCCATGCTTCCCTCGGTTACACCCACAAGCGCCGCGCACTCTTTCTCGATGGCGGGCACATCTATATGTACTACGCCCGGGGCGGCGACTCGCTCAACTTCAGCGCCCACGGGGCCGGCAATGCAGTACTGATCAAGTCCGGCCACCCCTGGGTGGACAACATCTCCCCCGCCGACGCGCTGGCCGCCATGCAAGGCAACAACCCCGACGCCCAGGGCGGGCCGCGCCCGGCCGAACGCCTCTGCGCCGGCCAGACCCTGCTGTGCCGCTCCCTCGGCCTCAAGGTGCCCGACTGGGACGGTCAGCGCTTCGACTGGCAGCGCCTGTTCGTCGAAGACGTCGGCGAGCGCCCCGCCACCATCATCCAGACCGCGCGCCTGGGAATTCCCCACGGCCGCGACGAACACCTGCCCTACCGCTTCGTCGACGCCGCCTACGCTCGCCATTGCACGCGCAATCCGCTGCGCCGCGGGCAGGTCGAAGGACGCGACTTCACGCTGATCGAGGACATTCACCCATGAGTCAATGGTTCGACCAGGTCACCGCCTGGCTCGGCGCCAATCCGGAATGGCTGGGCCTGGCCATCTTCCTGATCGCCTGCATTGAATGCCTGGCCATCGCCGGCATCGTGGTACCGGGCGTCGCCCTGCTGTTCGCCGTTGGCGTGATGGCCGGCAGCGGCGCGCTGGAGCTCTGGGAAACCCTGCTGCTGGCCTACACCGGCGGACTGCTGGGCGACATGATCTCCTACGGCCTGGGCCGTCGCTTCCACCAGAACATCCGCAACCTGCCGCTGCTGCGGGACCACCCGGAATGGATCAGCGGCGCCGAGAACTACTTCCAGCGCTACGGCGTCGCCAGCCTGCTGGTGGGCCGCTACATCGGCCCGCTGCGGCCCATGCTGCCGATGGTAGCCGGCATGCTGGACATGCCCTTCCCACGTTTCGTCGCCGTCAGCATGCTGGCCGCCGCCGGATGGGCCGTGGCCTACCTGGTCCCCGGCTGGGCCACCGGCGCCGCCTTGCGCCTGCCGCTGCCGGAAGGCTTCTGGGGCGAAGCCGGGGTGGTGATAGTGGCGGTAGTGGCCATGCTCGGCCTGATCGTCCACAGCACGCTGCGTGAAAAGCGCTGGGCCAACCCATTGGCGGCAGGCCTGAGCCTGATGGCGCTGGGCGCCCTGCTGATCGGCTGGCCGCACCTGCAGGCTCTGGACCAGGGCCTGATGGCGCTGGTTCAGGAACAGCGCCACGCCAGCCTCGACCAGTTGATGGTGCTGGTCACCCGCCTCGGCGACTTCACTACCCAGCTCCTCGCCGGCGCCCTGCTCGGTGGTCTGCTGTTGCTGCTGCGCCAATGGCGCCCCGCCTGCTTCGCCATCGGCACCCTGGTGGCGACCGCGCTGGCCAATACCGGACTCAAGCAGCTCTTCGCGCGGGCGCGGCCAGAAGTGCTCGCCGAGCCCCTGACCACCTTCAGCTTCCCCAGCGGGCACAGCTCGGCGGCCTTCGCCTTCTTCCTGGTACTGGGGATTCTTGCCGGTCGCGGGCAGCCGGGACGCCTGCGCCTGACCTGGCTGCTGCTGGCTTGCCTGCCGGCCCTGGCCATCGCGCTATCGCGGGTCTACCTCGGCGTGCACTGGCCCACCGACATCCTCGCCGGCGCCCTCCTGGCGGGTGGCATCGCAGCGGCGGGCCTGGCGCTGATGCAGCGTGCCGCACCGCTCACTGCAATGGCGCCGCGTATCTGGTTGGTGGTACTGCCGGCCTGCCTGGCCCTGTTAGGCGGTGCCGCTGTCTGGGCGCTGCCCGAGGCCCTGGCGCGCTACAGCTACTGACCTGCTGAATCCCACATCAGGCGATGGATTCGCCCTGCAGCTGATCCAGCAACCCCTGGAGGAAATCCAGGCGTTCGTCCGGATCGCTCAGGGTCAGCAGGTGAATCTTTTCCTTGATATGGAAGGGCAGCAGATAGGACAGCTGGTTAGCCAGCGCCTGCTGCCCGTGCACCACGCCACCCATGCCCAGCCCCTGGACCATCGGATGCTCGGCCAGGGCATTGAGCAGGGCCGCGAGGTCGGCGTGGTCCGGGCGCAACGGCCGCTCGGGCTCGTCATCCAGCCACTCCACTTCGGCCAGAGTCAGCTGGTCGCGCAGCACTTCCGCCTTGCTCACATGGAAGCGCCGGCCGCCCTCCACGCGAATGCCCAGCAAGCCATTTGGGCGTTGCTGCCAATCGCGGACCAGCGCCTCACAGCCGATGGCGGCGAAGCGGCTGGCGGCCTCGCCCACTTCCTGGCCTTCGAGGATGCACACCACACCGAAGCCTTCGCCCTGCTTCATGCAGCGCCCGATCATGTCCAGGTAGCGCGCTTCGAAGATCTGCAGATCCAGGGTGCAGCCCGGAAACAACACGGTGTTGAGCGGAAACAGCGGCAGCTTCATGCATCGACCTCAAGCAATCATGGCAACGGCGAGCGGCAGCAGCACCGCGGTGGCAACGCCCATCAAGCTCATCGCCAGGGCGGCGAAAGCACCGCACTCCTCGCCTTCCTGCAACGCCCGCGCAGTACCCACGGCGTGGGCGGTGAGCCCCAGGGCCATGCCTTGGGCGGCCGGATGGTGCACACCACAACGGCGCAGCAGCTCAGGCCCGAGTATGGCGCCGAGCACGCCGGTGATCAGCACGAACACCGCCGCCAGGGCGGCCACCCCACCGAGCTGCTCGGCCACCAGCATGGCGATGGGCGAGGTCACCGACTTCGGCAAGAGGGTCATCAGCACCATCTGCTCAGTGCCGAACCACCAGCCCAGCGCCGCTACCGACAGCGTAGCGAAGAGCCCGCCGAACACCAGCGTCAGCAGGGTGGGCCAGAACAGCTGGCGAATCCGTCGCAGGTTGAGGAACAGCGGCACCGCCAACGCCACCGTCGCCGGGCCGAGGAATACCGTCAGCAGTTGGGTACTCTGGCGGTACTCCTGGTAGGTGATACCAAACGCCAGCAATACGCCGATCAGCAGCAACATGGACAGCAGCACCGGCTGCAGGAACACCCAGCGAGTCTTCTCGTAGGCGGCCAGGGCCAACTGGTAGGCCGCCAGGGTCACGCCGAAGCCGAACAGCGGGTGATGCACCACCGCCTGCACGGCGGCTTGCCAGTCGAGGTTCATGCATCCTCCTTACGGCGCGCCTGACGATCGATGAGCTTCTGCATCAGCCAGCCACAGAAAAGGAAAGCGGTCAGCAGGGACAGCACCAGCACCCCGACAATGGCCCAGAAGTCCGCCCAGATGGCCTGGGCGTAGACCATCACACCCACCGCTGGCGGCACCAGCAGCAGCGGCAGGTAGCGCAGCAGGCTGCTGGCGGCCAGGCTCAGCGGCTCGCTCACTTCGCCGCGCACCAGCAGATAGAGGAAGAGCAGCACCAGGCCGATGATGGGCCCGGGCAGCATGGACAGGAACAGGGCATTGAGCCCGCTACCGATCAGCTGGAACAGCACCAGCCAGGTCAGTCCGCGCAACAGCATGAGGTTCTCCACGGGTCAGGTCCGGCCAGGCGAGCCTCGGCCGGGACGGGGGGCATTATAGGCTTGCCCGCCGCCGCGCTATAACCCGCCATTCGCAGGGGGCATGCCGTCTTGACCGACCTCCTCCGGCGTGTTGATCTACGCCGGGCACGCAAACGAGGGGCCAAGCCCCCCGGACCAGAAAAATTACAACACTGCATCCACGGAGGATGACGTATGGCGTACGTACCAGTAGCGGAACTGAAGAATTACGTTGGCAAGGAATTGGGCCACTCGGACTGGATCAGCATCGACCAGAACCGCATCAACCAGTTCGCCGAATGCACCGAAGACCACCAGTTCATCCACGTCGACCCTGAGCGCGCCAAGCAGACCCCCTTCGGTTCCACCATCGCCCACGGCTTCCTCAGCCTGTCGCTGATTCCGAAGCTGATCGACGGCCTGCTGGTTCTGCCTGAAGGCGCGAAGATGGTCGTCAACTACGGCCTCGACAGCGTGCGCTTCATCCAGCCGGTGAAGGTGGATTCCCGCGTGCGCCTGGCCGTGAAGGTCATCGACGTCAACGAGAAGAACCCCGGCCAATGGCTGATCAAGGCCCTCTGCACCCTGGAAATCGAAGGCCAGCAGAAGCCCGCCTACATCGCCGAATCCCTGAGCCTCTGCTTCGTCTAAGCCGTAGCCAGGCCACAAAAAAGCCCGCAGCAGCGGGCTTTTTTGCGCCAAACTGAAGGGCAGATGCAAGGAAAAGGACACCCGATGAAGCCGCTTCTGCCCCTCACGCTCGCACTGCTTCTTGCGGCCTGCGGCGAAGGAGAACCCCTGACCCCGCCAGACGCTCGCCTGCCGGACGGCTCCCGCTATCGCGGCGATCTGGTCGACGGCCTGCTGCAAGGTCCGGGGCGTCTGGACTACAACAACGGCACCTGGTTCGAGGGCCAGTTCAAGGATGGCCAACCCGACGGCCAGGGCGAATGGCACGGCCCCAATGGCCTGGTCTACAGCGGCGAATTCAAGGCCGGCCTGTTCCACGGCCAGGGCCGCCTCGCCTACGGCAATGGCACCACCTACGAGGGCGGCTTCGCCCATAACCAGTTCGATGGCGAAGGCACCCTGCGCCAGGGCGACGTCACCTATCGCGGCCAGTTCCGCAATGACAAGTACCAGGGCTTCGGAAGCCTTGAGTGGCCCGATGGCAGCAACTATCAGGGCCTCTTCAGTGCCGGTGCGCCGGACGGCGAAGGGGTCCGCACCGACGAGGCCGGCAACCGCTTCAGCGGTCGATTCAAGCGCGGCCAGCTCCAGGGCCAGGGCGCCTATCAGGGCGAAGACGGCTCCCACTACATCGGCGAGTTCAAGGACAGCCTGTTCGATGGCAAGGGTCGCTTCAGCAGTGCCGACGGCGATGTCTGGAGCGGCCGGTTCAAGGAAGGCAATCTGGTTGGCGAAGGCGAATTCATCGGCGCTGACGGCAGTCATTACCAGGGCCACTTCAAGCACTGGCGCTACCAGGGTGAAGGCAAGCTTTCCCTGGCAGACGGCAGCCGCTACCAGGGGCACTTCAACGACGGCCTCTACAGCGGCACCGGCAAGCTGACGCTGGCGGACGGCAAGCATGAAGGAGGCGTCTGGCAGGACGGCACACGCATCCGTGACGAACAGGGCAAGGCCCTGCCCGATCCCCTGGAAATTGGCTTGCTGGCCCAGGGCGACCTGCTCCAACGGGCCATAGACGCCGTACCGGCCTCCACCCCGGAAGTGGAGCTCTACTCCATCAGCCTCGCCGGCGACGGACGCCAGAGCGTGTTCCTGCGCGAAGCAGACTATGTTTCCAGGCTCCTGGCCGAACGCTTCGGCGCCCATGGCCAGATCACCCTGGTCAACCACCGCGAGCACATGGCCGACCGCCCCCTGGCCACCCGCGAAAGCCTTGCCCGAGCCATCCAGGCGGTCGCCCGACGCAGCGGTCCGGAAGACCTGGTGTTCATCTACCTCACCAGCCACGGCTCGCCAACCCACGAACTGGCCTTGGAGCAGCCCGGCCTGCAGCTGGGCCACCTGCCGGCACAGGAACTCGCGAACCTGCTCGACCCTCTCAAGGACAGGTACAAGGTGCTGGTGATTTCTGCCTGTTTCTCCGGTGGTTTCATTCCACCCCTGAAGGATGAGAAGACCCTGATCATGACCGCCGCCCGCTCCGATCGCGTGTCCTTCGGTTGCTCCGAAGAGAACGACTTCACCTACTTCGGTCGCGCCCTGTTCGCCGACGCCTTCAGCGAGACCGATGACCTGGAACGCGCCTTCGGCATCGCCAAGGAGAAAGTCGCCGAGCGAGAGAAGGCCGACGATTTCGAAGCGTCGGAACCGCAAATCTGGGCGCCGAAGGCCGTGACCGCTCACTGGCGGGCGCTTCGCGAACACCAGGCGGAGCAGGCCCTGACCGCGCAGAGCAGCGCAAACACCGACAAAACCGCGCGCAACCACTAAGCTCAGCGTGTATCAGCGGAGACACAACATGCATTTGACGCCCCAGCACATACTGCTCGCCGGCGCCACTGGACTGACCGGCGAGCACCTGCTCGACCGCCTGCTCAACGAACCCACCGTCGCCAGGGTCCTGGCGCCGACCCGTCGCCCTCTGGCCGAGCACCCGCACCTGCAAAATCCCGTCGGCCCCCTGGTCGAAATGCTGCCGCAACTGGAAGGCCGGATAGACGTCGCCTTCTGCTGCCTGGGCAGCACCATCCGCCAGGCCGGCTCCCAGGAAGCCTTCCGCGCGGTCGACCTGGACCTGGTCCTGGCCGCCGCCCGCCGTGCCCGCGAACTGGGCGCACGGCACTTCATCGTGATCAGCGCCCTCGGCGCCAACCAGTCGTCGCCGATCTTCTACAACAAGGTGAAGGGCGAGATGGAAGAAGCCCTGAAAGCCATGGACTGGCCGCAGCTGACCATCGCGCGCCCCTCCCTGCTGATGGGGCCGCGCAACGAATTCCGCTTCGGCGAGCGCATCGCGGCGGCCGTCATGCGCTGGCTGCCAGGCAAGTACCGGGGTATCGACGTCTGCACCCTGGCCCGCGCCCTCTGGCGCCTGGCACTGGAGGAACAGGACGGAATTCGCATCATCGAGTCGGACGAACTGCGCCGGCTGGGCCGCTGAATCCGGATTGACGCAGGCCCTGCGCCTGCACAAGGATTCGTACCTTTACCAGAAGGGATCGCCCATGAGCCTTGAATCGGTCCGCGCCTTCTTTGCCGGGAAGGCGCCGGAAATCGACATCATCGAACTGCACACCAGCACCGCCACCGTCGCACTGGCCGCTGAAGCCCATGGCGTCGAGCCTGGCCGCATCGCCAAGACCCTGGCCTTCCGCGTCGGTGAGGACGCCGTGCTGGTGGTGGCCCGTGGCGACGCGCGGATCGACAACCGCAAGTTCAAGGAAACCTTCGGCGCCAAGGCCAAGATGCTGGATGCCGAGACGGTGGAATCCCTGACCAGTCACCCAGTGGGCGGCGTCTGCCCGTTCGGGCTGGCAACCCCGCTGCCGGTCTACTGCGACCGTTCCCTGCAAGCCTTCGATGAAGTGGTGCCGGCGGCCGGCGCCGTGCACAGCGCCGTGCGCATCGCCCCGGAATACATGGCCGAGCTGGTGGAAGCGAAGTGGGTGGATGTCTGCCAGGAGCCGGCATAAGCGATTGATGCAAGACCTGTGGGAGCGAATTCATTCGCGAATAAATTCGCTCCCACAAATGCGCCGCCCATCATCCCCAGGCGTTCAGTAACCACCCGAAACCCCGAGCACCACCCCCATCTCCGCCGCCACCGCGAACGGCAACAGCAGCGTGTCCATCAGGGCGCTGGCCGGCAGGTCCAGGGCCGGATAGGCCGGCGGCTCGACGCCAAAACGGTCCGTCGGGCAGCAGCCGCCATTGAGCGAATACCAGTCCAGGCGGGTGCCGGAATAGATGATCGGCGCCCCGGGTTTGGCCGCGTTGAGGGTGCCGACACTGGCACAGCCCTGCAGCAGGGCCAGCGCCAGCACGGCCAGAGAGAGGCGCTTAGTCATCGACGCCCTGATGGTGTTCGCCCCAACGCGGCAGCATGTCCTGCGGGATATCCAGCAGGTTGAGGATGCGCGCCACCACGAAGTCGACCAGGTCATCGATGGTCTGCGGCTGGTGATAGAAGCCCGGCGAGGCCGGCACGATCACCGCGCCCAGATTGGAAAGCTTGAGCATGTTCTCCAGATGGATGCTGGAGTACGGCGCCTCGCGCGGCACCAGAATCAGCTGGCGGCGCTCCTTCAGCGTCACGTCGGCGGCGCGCTCGATCAGGTTGTTGCAAGCACCGGTGGCGATGGCCGAAAGCGTGCCGGTGGAACAGGGCACCACCACCATGGCCGCTGGCGCGCCGGAACCGGACGCCACTGGAGACATCCAGTCTTCCTTGCCATAGCAGCGAATCTGGCCCGGTGCGGCACCGGTGTATTCGCTGAGGAAGGCCTGCATGGACTGGGGCTTGGCCGGCAGGGTCACATCGGTTTCGGTGGCCATTACCAGCTGCGCCGCCTTGGAAATCAGGAAGTGCACTTCGCGGTCTTCCTGGATCAGGCAGTCCAGCAGGCGCAAGCCGTACTGGGCGCCGGATGCGCCAGTCATCGCCAGGGTGATGCGGGAAGGTCCAGTCATCGCCAGTTCCTTACTGTTCGAGCGCCTTGGCCAGCTTGCCGTGCAGGCCGCCGAAACCGCCGTTGCTCATGATCACCACCTGGGTGCCGGGCGCGGCGATGGCCTTCACCCCCTCGATGATCGACTCCAGGGATTCGCACACCTGGGTCGGCACAGTGGAGCCGGCAAC
The DNA here is from genome assembly GCF_029873155.1 of Pseudomonas sp. BN515. Taxonomy (NCBI): domain Bacteria; kingdom Pseudomonadati; phylum Pseudomonadota; class Gammaproteobacteria; order Pseudomonadales; family Pseudomonadaceae; genus Pseudomonas; species Pseudomonas sp. BN515. The sequence goes on from NZ_SSOH01000075.1 coordinate 55,627, forward strand.
CGTGGCCGCCAGATCCCAGCCCAGATTCGGCGGTGCGTACCAGAACACCTGATCGGCCAGCTTCACCGAATCCGGCAGGCCGTCGCGGTGGGCACCGAGCTTCATGGAGTTGGAGCGCGGTTCGATCACCGCGATCACTGGGGCATCGCCCACGCGCTTGCGCAGGCCGTCGAGGGTGGTGGCGATGGCAGTCGGATGGTGGGCGAAATCGTCGTAAATGGTCACGCCGTTCACTTCAGCCACCTTCTCCATGCGCCGCTTGACGCTCTTGAAGGCAGACAGCGCGGCGACGCCCAGTTCCGGCACCACGCCCACATGGCGGGCGGCAGCCAGGGTGGCCAGGGCGTTGGCGACGTTGTGCTGGCCGGTCAGCTCCCAGTCCACGGTGCCGGCAACCTGGCCTTCGAACAGCACGTCGAAACGCGAGCCGTCCTCGGCCAGCAGGCGCGCCTGCCATTGGCCGCCTTCACCGGTGGTCTGCACCGGGGTCCAGCAACCCATCTCCAGCACGCGCTTGAGGGCGGTTTCGGACGTCGGATGGATGACCAGCCCCTCGCCGGGGATGGTCCGTACCAGGTGATGGAACTGGCGCTCGATGGCAGCGAGGTCGGGGAAGATGTCCGCGTGGTCGAATTCCAGGTTGTTGAGGATGGCGGTGCGCGGGCGGTAGTGGACGAACTTGGAGCGCTTGTCGAAGAAGGCGCTGTCGTACTCGTCGGCCTCCACCACGAAGAAAGGCGTGCCGCCCAGGCGTGCGGAGACGCCGAAGTTCTGCGGTACGCCGCCGATCAGGAAGCCCGGGCTCATGCCGGCATGCTCCAGCACCCAGGCCAGCATGCTGGTGGTGGTGGTCTTGCCGTGGGTACCGGCGACCGCGAGTACCCAGCGCCCTTGCAGCACATGGTCGGCCAGCCACTGCGGGCCGGAGACATAGTGCAGGCCCTTGTTCAGCACGTATTCCACGGCAGGGTTACCACGGGACAAGGCATTCCCGACGACCACCAGGTCCGGAGCGGGCTCCAGATGGGCGGGCTCGTACCCCTGCATCAGCTCGATTCCCTGGGCTTCCAGCTGGGTGCTCATGGGCGGGTAGACGTTGGCGTCGGAGCCGGTGACACGATGGCCAAGTTCCTTGGCCAGCACCGCCAGCGAACCCATGAAGGTGCCGCAGATGCCGAGGATATGGATATGCATGGATGACCTCTGAAACGGGCCGCCCCGGCCCGGAAAAAACTTGTCGCAGGTTAGCACAGCGGCCCTGTCGCCCCTATTGGGCCTCCACGATTCTGTGGGAGCGAATTCATTCGCGAATGGGATGCGAAGCAGCCCCCAGTGCCGCATCGCGAATAAATTCGCTCCCACAATGAAGAAGAAGCCTCCAGCTAGCCGCCGTTCGACCTCACAATGGCAAAAAAGGTCTCGATGATGCGCCGCGATCCCTGCTCGCGCAGGCACACCAGCGTCTCCGTCATGCGCTGCAGGCAATCGCGGATCGGCAGCACGTGCACGTTGGCGCTGGCACCCACCTCGGCCGCCGACACCAAGCCCACGCCAAGGCCCGCCGCGACCATCTCGAAAGTCGCCTCGCGGCCCTCCACCTCGATGGCCGGGCGAATGGCGATACCGGCGCGGCGCATCTCTTCCTCGAGTATCTGCCGGGTCATGGAGCCGCGTTCGCGCAGCACCATTGGCATGTCTTCCAGATCGGCGAGAACGATCGACTTACGCGCCGCCCAGGGGTGCGAGTGGGCGACGAAAGCCACCAGCGGGTCACTGCTCAGCACCTGGGTGATCAGGCTGTCGTCTTCCACCACGCGGCCCAGCAGGGCGAAGTCCGCCTTGTACTCCTGCAACCGGCGCAGGCACTCGTCGCTGTTGCCGGTGACCAGGCTCACGCGAATGCCCGGATAGCGCTCGCAGAACCGCGCAATATGCCCCAGCAGGTGCACCGGCGAGTCCACCGCCAGGGTCAGACTGCCGGTTTCCAGCGCCCGCGAGGTGGACAGCAACTCCTCGGCTTCGCCCTCGGCGGCGAACAGCCGCTGGGTGATGGCCAGCAAACGCTCGCCAAGGTCGGTCAGTTGCACCGAGCGCTTGTTGCGGTGGAACAGCAGGATGCCGAAGCGCTCCTCCAGCTTGCGCACCTGGTCGGAAACCGCCGGCTGGCTGAGGAACAGCGCCTCCGCCGCGCGGGTGAAATTGCCGTGCACCGCCACGGCGTGGAAGGCCTTCAGCTGTGCCTGGGAAACCGCCATTCGCCTGCTCCTCGATAAATAAGCTCAACCTATTTTTGAAATACTATAAATCGATTTTTTTTATTTCTAGGGAATTGGTTTTATCTCTCCATCGCAACGCGCCCTCACCAGAACAACGCTGGAGACGACCATGACCAAAGCCGAATTCCCCACCAACACCCAACCGCTGGCGACCCCCGCCCTCGGCGAGCCCTACCTGCTGACACCCGGCCCGCTGACCACCTCCAAGGCCACCAAGGAAGCCATGCTGCGTGACTGGGGCTCGTGGGACGGCGCCTTCAACCTGGTGACCGCCGAAGTGCGCCAGGAACTGCTGTCGATGGCCGGCGTGCAGGACGACAGCTTCGCCTGCGTTCCCCTGCAAGGCAGCGGCAGCTTCTCGGTGGAAGCCGCCCTCGCCACCGCCATCCCCCGCGACGGCAAGTGCCTGATCCTGATGAACGGGGCCTACGGCCAGCGCGCCGCCAAGACCCTGGACTACCTCGGCCGCGCCTACATCACCCTGGACAAGGGCGACTACCTGCCGCCGCAGCCCGACGAAGTGGACGCCCTGCTGAAGGCCAACCCGGACGTCACCAACGTCTTCCTGGTCCACTGCGAAACCAGCTCCGGCATCCTCAACCCGCTGCGCGCAATCGCCGACGTGGTGAAGGCCCACGGCAAGAGCCTGATCGTCGACGCCATGAGCTCCTTCGGCGCCGTACCGCTGACCGTGAATGAAATCGCCTTCGACGTGCTGGTCTCTTCCGCCAACAAATGCATCGAAGGCATCCCCGGCTTCGGTTTCGTGATCATCCGCCGCTCGGTGCTGGAAGCCGCCAAGGGCCGCGCCCACTCCCTGGCCCTGGATATCTACGAACAGTGGCTCTACATGGAACGCACCGGCCAGTGGCGCTTCACCCCGCCGACCCACAGCGTGGTGGCCTTCCGTACGGCGCTGGAACAGCACGCCGCCGAGGGTGGCGTACCAGGCCGCCTGGCACGCTACAGCCGCAACCGCGACGTACTGGTCGCCGGCATGCGCGAAATCGGTTTCAAGACCCTGCTGGAAGACCAGTGGCTGTCGCCGATCATCACCACCTTCTTCAGCCCGGAGCACCCGAACTTCGAGTTCAAGCGCTTCTACGAGGAACTGAAGGCCCGCAACTTCATCATCTACCCCGGCAAGCTGACTGTGGCCGAGAGCTTCCGCATTGGCTGCATCGGGCAGATCGACGAGCACATCGTCCGCCAACTGCTGCGCGCCATCACCGACTCACTGGAAGCGATGGGCGTGGACATGAAGTAAACGGTCTGCCTGAGTCGACAGGCAAACCCATTCCGGTCACCCACCGTCCTGAGACGGTTCCCGCTGCGGGTAGCGGGGCCGTGGTGCGGTGACCTTTTTCTGAAACATTTCCGTAGTAAACCGACCGCTCGGCCAAGCCGGGCAGGAGCCAAGACCAACGCCGAATCTCATTCACCAGCCTGACGCCACGACCGCTGCCATCTGACCAAGGTCGTGCGTTTAGACAGCCCAGCAGCAAAACAACAACAACCTCCCTATTTGCACTGTCCGGCATACCCACACGGGGTCAGAAAACCATGAACAACAACGCAGGCGCCTTGCACAGCGGCTGGAAATCCCTCCAGCGCTGGCGTGTCCAGATATTCCTCATCACCTGGCTGGCCTACGCCGCCTTCTACTTCACCCGGAAAGCCTTCTCCGTCGCCAAGCTCGGCATCGGCGAAGACCCGAGCTTCGACCTCGACAAGGCCGCGATGGCCAACCTCGACGCCCTCTACCTCGCCGCCTACGCCGTAGGCCAGTTCACCTGGGGCATCTTCGCCGACCGTTTCGGCCCACGTGTCGTGGTGCTCGGCGGCCTGGTGATTTCGGCCCTGGTGGCCGTCGTCATGGGCACCTTCGCCACCTTGCCGATCTTCGCCACCTGCATGGTGGTCCAGGGTCTGGCCCAGTCCACCGGCTGGTCGGGTCTGTGCAAGAACATCGGCAGCTTCTTCGCCACCCGCGAACGCGGCCGTGTGCTGGGTTACTGGAGCACCTGCTACGCCTTCGGCGGACTGGTGGCCACGCCCTTCGCTGGCTGGTGGGCCTACGACGTGTTCCAGGACTGGCGCATGGCGTTCATTTCCTCCGCCCTGGTGGTTGGCACCGTTGCCGTGCTGTTCTTCTTCCTGCAGCGCAACAAGCCGGAAGACGTGGGCCACGCCCCGGTCGAAGTGGAAACCGCCAGCAGCGGTCCGCGTGAAAGCCACTGGAATGCCCTGCGCAAGGTGATCAAGAACCGCACCGTGCTGGTCCTTGGCCTGGCCTACTTCCTGCTCAAGCCCGCCCGCTACGCCATCCTCCTGTGGGGCCCGGTGATCGTCTACGAACGCATGCCCGCCATCGGCAAGGTCGCGTCGGCCATCGTTCCCACTGCCTTCGAGCTGGCTGGCCTGGTGGGTCCGATCCTCATCGGTATCGCCTCGGACAAGCTCTTCGGCGCCCGCCGCATGCCGGCCTGCGTGTTCAGCCTGATCGCCCTCACCGTCTGCCTGGCGCTGTTCGTCCCGGCTATGCAGAGCGGCAGCCTGTACCTGGTGGTCGGCCTGCTGTTCATGATGGGCATGACCCTCTACGGACCGGATTCGATGATCAGCAGCTCCGCCGCCATCGACTTCGGCACCCAGGAAGCCGCCGGCACCGCCGCGGGCTTCGTCAACGGCTGCGGCTCGGTCGGCGCCATCCTCGGCGGCCTGCTGCCGGGCTACTTCGACACCAACACCGTATTCGTCGTGTTCACCGCCGCGGCGCTGCTGGCCAGCCTGATGCTGGTGCCCTTCTGGAACAGCCGCCCGCAAACCCTGAAAGCGCCGGAAAACCTCCCGGCCAACGGTCAACCGGCGATCGCCGGGGCCAGAACCTGAATTCCCTTACTCAACCTGCAATCCGCTGGAGTCCTCACCATGCACTACAAGCAACCCACCCAACTCAAAGCCGCCATCCTCGACTGGGCCGGTACCGTCGTCGACTTCGGTTCCTTCGCGCCGACCCAGATCTTCGTCGAGGCCTTCGCCGAGTTCGGCGTCGCCGTCTCCCTGGAAGAAGCGCGCGGCCCGATGGGCATGGGCAAGTGGGACCACATCCGCACCCTCTGCGACGTGCCGGCCATTGGCGAACGCTACCGCGCCGCCTTCGGCCGCCTGCCCACCGACGATGACGTCACCGCCATCTACGAACGCTTCATGCCGCTGCAGATCGAGAAGATCGGCCTGCACTCGGCCCTGATCCCCGGCGCCCTCAACGCCATCGCCACCCTGCGTGGCAAGGGCCTGAAGATCGGCACCTGCTCCGGCTACCCGGCGGTGGTGATGGCCAAGGTAGTGGAACTGGCCCGCGAGAACGGCTACACCCCGGACTACGTGGTAGCCACTGATGAAGTGCCCAACGGCCGCCCGCACCCGGCCCAGGCCCTGGCCAACGTGATCGCCCTCGGCATCGACGACGTCGCCGCCTGCGTGAAGGTGGACGACACCTGGCCGGGCATCCTCGAAGGCCGCAGCGCCGGCATGTGGACCGTTGCCCTGACCTGCTCGGGCAACGCCCTGGGCCTGACGTACGAACAGTTCAAGGCGCTGCCGAAGGACAAGCTGGACCAGGAGCGTGCGCGCATCGGCCAGATGTTCGAAGGCTCCCGTCCGCACTACCTGATCGACACCATCGCAGACCTGCCGGCGGTGATCGACGACATCAACAAACGCCTGGCCCGCGGCGAAACCCCGCAAGGCGCCTGATTGGAACCGGGGTCTGCCGTCGGCCCCTCCCCCGGCGGGCAAGGATGCCCGCACCTCTCGTGAAAAAGCCCGGCCCCCGTAAAGGGGCCGGGCTTTTTTTGCTGCTGGGGTGGTCGGCAATGAACCTGTAGGGGCGAATTCATTCGCCGAGGGATGCGCAGCGTCCCCCTGGCAAGTCCGAAGGCTGGACTGATCCCCCTCACCCCAGCCCTCTCCCGGAGGGAGAGGGGGTTTTCCGTGCCACGCCCGCCCCAGGCACATCCCTGTAGGGGCGAATTCATTCGCCAAGGGATGCGCAGCGTCCCCTTGCTAGTCCGAAGGCTGGACTGATCCCCCTTACCCCAGCCCTCTCCCGGAGGGAGAGGGAGTTATCCGTGCCACGCCCGCCCCAGGCACATCCCTGTAGGGGCGAATTTATTCGCCAAGGGATGCGCAGCGTCCCCCTGGCAAGTCCGAAGGCTGGACTGATCCCCCTCACCCCAGCCCTCTCCCGGAGGGAGAGGGGGTTTTCCGTGCCACGCCCGCCCCAGGCGCGTCCTTGTGGGAGCGAATTCATTCGCGAATAAATTCGCTCCCACATCATTACCCGCGCGTAGCGATGGCGTGCTTGCGCAGCTTCCGGTACAGGGTATTGCGGCTGATGCCGAGCTGTTCGGCGGTGCGGGTCATGTGCCAGCGCTGGCTCTCCAGCGCATTCAGCAATGCAGTGCGCTCGGCGTCGTCCAGTGGGCTGGCCACGGGCTCCGGCGTTGAGGGCGCGGACGCTGCGCGCAGCACTTCGCGGGGCAGGTCGGACAGGCGAATGATGCCGTCCTCGCACAACGCCGCCAGGGTACGCAGCACGTTGCGCATCTGCCGGACGTTGCCCGGCCAGTGGTAATCCAGCAGCACCTGGCGCGCTTCTTCGGTGAGCACGACGCGCATGCCCCGTGCCTCTTCCGCCAGCAGGTAGTGCAGCAGCTCCGGCTTGTCGCTGCGCTCGCGCAGGGGGGGCAGATCGAGGATCAGGCCGTTGAGGCGATAGAACAGGTCTTCGCGGAAACCGCCGCTCTGCACCCGCTCCTCCAGCGCGCGGTGGGTGGCGCTGATGATGCGCACGTCCACCGGCAGCGGCTCGCCGCCAATGGGCACCACCTGGCGCTCTTCCAGCACCCGCAACAGGCGGGTCTGTAGCGCCAGCGGCATGTCGCCGATTTCGTCGAGGAACAGGGTGCCGCCGTCGGCCTGCTGCAGCTTGCCGCGCATGCCTTCCTTCCGCGCACCGGTGAAGCTGCCGCCGCGATAGCCGAACAGTTCGCTCTCGATCAGGGTTTCCGGAATGGCCGCGCAGTTCAGCGCCACGAAGGGCCGTTCGGCGCGGGAGCTGGCCTGGTGCAGGGCGCGGGCGAAGGCCTCCTTGCCGGAACCGGTTTCGCCGTTGATCAGCAGCGGCACATCCCGTTCGTACACGCGCAAGGCGCGGCGGAAGTCGGTTTGCAGCGCCGCATCGCCCAGGCAGATGCCGGGCCGTGCCGCTTTCGGCAGCTCCAGCGGAATAGGTTGCGGAATGCTGCGAGGCTGCCCGCGCAGGGCGGCGAACAGGGACCGGCCACTACGTGTGCGCAGCGGCCAGCTGGTCACCGGCTGCGGCGTGGCGCGGCCCAGCAAATCGTCCAGGCGGCAGTCGAAGAAGGCCTCCACCGGCTGGCCGATCAGCCGCTCGCGGGGCAGGCCCAGCAGGTTGATCGCACTCTGGTTGACCGCACTGATCCGCCCTTCCCCGTCAAACGCCAGGAGGCCCTCGCTGAACAGCCCGATGTACTCGGCCTGAAGGTGGAAGCGCAGCAGCCACTCGCCTTCGAAGCGACGGAGGAAGTAGCAGCTCTCGATCATCTTCGCCGAGAGGTTGACCAGCGCCATGGTGTGGAACTGGCTCTGGCGCGAAACATCGTGCCGCGCGGAGGACACATCGAGCACCGCCATCAGGTCGCCCTGGGGGTCGAACACCGGGCTGGCGGAACAGGTGAGGCCGGTGTGGCGGCTGCGGAAATGCTCGTCCTGGTGAATGGTCAGCGCCTGGCGCTCCACCACGCAGGTGCCGATGCCATTGGTGCCCTCGCTGGCCTCGCTCCAGTCGGCGCCGAGCCAGAGCCCGGCACGTTCAAAGGTGGGTCGCTCGGCGTGGGCGGTCACGCAGTTGAGGATCACCCCGCGAGAGTCGGTCAGCAGCACCGCATGGCCGGCCCCGGAGAGCTGCCGGTAGAGGTTGTTCATCTCGCCATTGGCCACCTCCAGCACCTGCTGCATGCGCTCGCGGCATTCGAGCATGCGCCCGTGCTCCAGCACCGTGGGCGCCACCGCCTGGGCCGGATCGAGGTGGTAGTCCTCCAGGCAACGCAGCCAGGAGCGAGCGATGGATGGGTCGGCGGCTGGCCCACTGGCCTGCGCCTTACCCTGTGCCAGGGTCATCACCTGTTGGGCGTGACGACTGAGAGGATTCTGCATTGTTGTTCTTCTCCAGTGCGGGCTTTCCGGGAGGCAGCCCTGGCCGTGGAACGGCACCCGCATCGACGCAGCATCCTCCAGCGTAGATGCCTTTGCAATGGCCGCCTGACCCACTGGTCACCCGCTGCGCCAGATACGTGACAAAGTGTCACTCCCAGTTGTACCGGGCCTGTCACACCCCTTGCCACGAAGGCGCGCCAGGCCATCACAAAACCGCTCTGGAACGGCACTTTCGGAACTCTGGCCCAGCCCTTGCTCCAGTAGGAACAAACGCCAACCGCGTCTTTGCAACTACAACAAGAGACAGGAGAAACACCATGCGTTACGCCCAACCCGGTACTCCCGGCGCTGTCGTTTCCTTCAAGTCCCGCTACGGCAACTACATCGGTGGCGAGTTCGTCGCCCCGGTCAAAGGCCAGTACTTCACCAACACCTCGCCTGTGAACGGCCAGCCGATCGCCGAATTCCCCCGCTCCACTGCCGAAGACGTCGAGAAAGCCCTGGACGCCGCCCACGCCGCCGCCGATGCCTGGGGCCGCACCTCCGTGCAGGATCGCTCGAACATCCTGCTGAAGATCGCCGACCGCATCGAGCAGAACCTGGAAGTCCTGGCCGTCACCGAAACCTGGGACAACGGCAAAGCCGTGCGTGAAACCCTGAACGCCGACATTCCGCTCGCCGCCGACCACTTCCGCTACTTCGCCGGCTGCATCCGCGCCCAGGAAGGCGGCGCCGCCGAGATCAACGAGAACACCGTCGCCTATCACATCCACGAACCGCTGGGCGTGGTCGGCCAGATCATTCCGTGGAACTTCCCGCTGCTGATGGCTGCGTGGAAACTGGCTCCGGCCCTGGCCGCCGGCAACTGCGTGGTGCTGAAACCTGCCGAGCAGACCCCGCTGGGCATCGCTGTGCTGATGGAGCTGATCGGCGACCTGCTGCCGGCCGGCGTGCTCAACGTGGTGCAAGGCTTCGGCAAGGAAGCGGGCGAAGCCCTGGCCACCAGCAAGCGCATCGCCAAGATCGCCTTCACCGGCTCCACTCCGGTGGGTTCGCACATCCTCAAGTGCGCCGCCGAGAACATCATTCCTTCCACCGTGGAGCTGGGCGGCAAGAGCCCGAACATCTACTTCGAAGACATCATGCAGGCCGAGCCGGCCTTCATCGAAAAGGCTGCCGAAGGCCTGGTGCTGGCCTTCTTCAACCAAGGTGAAGTCTGCACCTGCCCGTCCCGTGCCCTGGTGCAGGAATCCATCTACCCGGCGTTCATGGCCGAGGTGATGAAGAAGGTCAAAGCCATCAAGCGCGGCGACCCGCTGGATACCGAGACCATGGTCGGCGCCCAGGCGTCGCAGCAGCAGTTCGAGAAGATCCTCTCCTACCTCGACATCGCCCAGCAGGAAGGCGCGGAAGTGCTCACCGGCGGTGCCGCCGAGAAACTGGAAGGCGGCCTGTCCACCGGCTACTACATCCAGCCGACCCTGCTGAAGGGCCACAACAAGATGCGTGTGTTCCAGGAAGAAATCTTCGGCCCGGTGGTGGGCGTTACCACCTTCAAGGACGAAGCCGAAGCCCTGGCGATCGCCAACGACACCGAGTTCGGCCTGGGTGCCGGCCTGTGGACCCGCGACATCAACCGCGCCTACCGCATGGGCCGTGGCATCAAGGCCGGCCGCGTGTGGACCAACTGCTACCACCTGTACCCGGCGCACGCCGCCTTCGGTGGCTACAAGAAGTCCGGCGTCGGCCGCGAAACCCACAAGATGATGCTCGACCACTACCAGCAGACCAAGAACCTGCTGGTGAGCTACGACATCAACCCGCTGGGCTTCTTCTGATCCC
>NZ_SSOH01000076.1:0-38537 GCF_029873155.1 Pseudomonas sp. BN515
TGGTGCAGAGCGCAGCGAAGCCCAACACATCTGACTCCGCGCCCAGCCCTGCTTCCCTCACCCCAACCCTCTCCCGCAAGCGGGAGAGGGGGCGGTCCGTGCCGGCGTCCAGCCGCTGAACATCCCTGTAGGTTGTGGCTGAGCTAAGCGAAGCCCAACTCACGGCGTTTCGGCCCACCTCGTTGGGCTTCGCTGCGCTCTGACCAATCTGCAAAAGCCCCTCTCCCTGTAGGGGCGAATTCATTGGCCAAGGGCCGATGCATTTGGGTCTTGGGATGCTCCCCAAGCCGACCCCTCATCGCTGTATTGTTTTGTATATAGCGATAGGCGAACATCAGCGACCTGATCAAGAGATCGACGGAGCGGATCGGCGGGCGGCGCAAATCAAATAGAAACTTGACTTCAAAGTCAACAAATCCCAACAATGCGCCCTCCTCGCTGTATAAAAATCTACATAACGACAACCTCAGCACTTCACCAAGGAGTCATCCCATGAGCCATCGCCTCACCCGCGCCGCCGCCGCGTTCGCCGCCCTGTTCGCCCTGGGCAGCGCCTCGGCTGCGGAAGTCCAGGTGGCCGTCGCCGCCAACTTCACCGCGCCGATCCAGGCCATCGCCAAGGATTTCGAAAAGGACACCGGCCACAAGCTGGTCGCCGCCTACGGCGCCACCGGCCAGTTCTACACCCAGATCAAGAACGGTGCGCCCTTCGAGGTCTTCCTGTCGGCCGATGACACCACCCCGGCCAAGCTGGAGAAGGAAGGCGATGCCGTGCCCGGTTCGCGCTTCACCTACGCCATCGGCACCCTGGTGCTGTGGTCCGCGCAGGACGGCTATGTGGATGCCAAGGGCGACGTGCTGAAGAGCGGCCAGTACAAGCACCTGTCCATCGCCAACCCGAAAGGCGCGCCCTACGGCCTGGCGGCCACCCAGGTGCTGGACAAGCTGGGCCTGACCGCGACCGTGAAGCCGAAGCTGGTGGAAGGCCAGAACATCACCCAGGCGCTGCAGTTCGTCTCCAGCGGCAACGCGGAGCTGGGCTTCGTCGCCCTGTCCCAGGTGTACAAGGATGGCAAGATCACCAGCGGCTCCGCCTGGATCGTGCCGGCCGAGCTGCATGAGCCGATCAAGCAGGACGCGCTGATTCTGAAGAAGGGTGAATCCAACCCGGCCGCCAGGGCGCTGGTGGATTACCTGAAAGGCCCGAAAGCCGCAGAAGTGATCAAGTCCTACGGCTATCAGCTGTAAGGACTGCGCGGGGGTGAAACACCCTCACCCCCAGCCCCTATCCCAAAGGGAGAGGGGAGCCAGTCAGCGGCGACTCAGTCGTCGCCCTCTTCCATCGCGGCCTTGAGGGCCTCGTAGGCCGGTGCGGCGTAGATGCCGACGTCCACGGCCAGCTGCATGACCTTCTCCAGGTCGTTCTTGTAGACCAGCACGCACTGCAGCTCGTCATCCAGCGGTTCGCTGAAATCCACCAGCACGTAGCCGCCCTTTTCCGGGTAGAGGCTGCCCATCTGCACCTGGATGCGATTCAGGGCCTTGAGCGGCTCGACTTTCACCAGTTGCTTGGGCTTGAGCACGAAATTCACGCTCGGCCCGAAGGAATCCACTACCTGCTGGAACAGTTGGTCGTAGCTGTCGGCCTGGAACAGCACGGTCTCGGGCAGGCTGCCCACTACCACCCATTCGCCCAGGGGAATGGGGAAGCTGTCGTCGTAGTTGATATCGGGGTTCGCAGCGAGGAAGGCGTCCGCATCGGCGTAGGCCTGGGCCGCTTCAGAAGCGACACCTTCGATCTCATCCTCGGCCATGCAGCCGGAGCTGATTGCCGTAATCAATTCGATAAGTTGCTGTTTCACGAGATGAGCCCTGCCGCTTGAAGAACGAAAGCGCGAAGGATACAGGGAAGCCGCGCGGACATAAAAAAAGCGGAGGTCTCTTGCGAGCCTCCGCCACTTCAGCACACCACGCTGAGTAAAGTCAGGTCGTACGGATCAGGTGATCGAAGGCACCCAGCGACGCCTTGGCGCCCTCGCCCACGGCGATCACGATCTGCTTGTACGGAACCGTCGTCACGTCACCGGCGGCGAACACGCCGGGGATATTGGTCTGGCCCTTGGCGTCGACGATGATCTCGCCACGCGGCGACAGCTCCACCACGCCCTTCAGCCACTCGCTGTTGGGCAGCAGGCCGATCTGCACGAAAATGCCTTCCAGCTCCACGGTATGCAGCTCATCGGTGGTGCGGTCCTTGTAGACCAGGCCGGTGACCTTCTGGCCATCGCCTTTCACTTCGGTGGTCAGCGCGCTCTTGATGACCTTGACGTTGGGCAGGCTGGCCAGCTTCTTCTGCAGCACGGCGTCGGCCCGCAGCTTGTCGTCGAACTCGATCAGGGTGACGTGGCCGACGATGCCGGCCAGGTCGATGGCCGCTTCCACGCCGGAGTTGCCACCGCCGATCACCGCCACGCGCTTGCCCTTGAACAGCGGGCCGTCACAGTGCGGGCAGAAGCACACGCCCTTGGCCTTGTATTCCCGCTCGCCCGGCACATTCATTTCGCGCCAGCGGGCACCAGTGGAAAGGATCACGGTCTTGGCCTTGAGGCTGGCACCGCTCTCGAATTTCACTTCATGCAGCTCGCCTTCAGCCTTGGCCGGAACCAGTGCGCTGGCGCGCTGCAGATTCATGATGTCGACCTCGTACTGCTTGACGTGCTCTTCCAGGGCACGGGCCAGTTTCGGGCCTTCGGTCTCCTGCACCGAGATGAAGTTCTCGATGGCCATGGTGTCCAGCACCTGGCCGCCGAAACGCTCGGCGGCAACGCCGGTGCGGATGCCTTTACGCGCGGCGTAGATCGCGGCGGAAGCACCGGCGGGGCCACCACCGATCACCAGCACGTCGAAGGCCGCCTTGGCGTTGAGTTTCTCAGCATCGCGAGCGGCGGCGCCGGTGTCGATCTTGGCGAGGATGTCTTCCACGCCCATACGGCCCTGGCCGAACACTTCACCGTTCAGGTAGATGCTCGGCACCGACATGATCTGGCGCTGCTCGACCTCGCCCTGAAACAACGCGCCGTCGATGGCGACGTGGCGGATGTTCGGGTTGAGCACGGCCATCAGGTTCAGCGCCTGCACCACGTCGGGGCAGTTCTGGCAGGACAACGAGAAATAAGTTTCGAAGGTGAACTCGCCCTCGATCGACTTGATCTGCTCGATCACGTCGGCACCGAGCGTGGACGGATGACCGCCCACCTGCAGCAGGGCCAGCACCAGCGAGGTGAACTCGTGGCCCATGGGGATGCCGGCGAAGCGCAGGGAAATGTCCGCACCGGGGCGATTCAGGGAGAACGACGGGCGACGCGCGTCGCTGCCATCGGTCTTCAGGGTGATCTTGTCGGTCAGGCCGACGATGTCTTGCAGCAGCCCGAGCAGCTCGCGGGATTTGTCGCTGTCATCGAGGGACGCGACGATCTCGAACGGCTGGGTGACCTTTTCGAGGTAGGCCTTCAACTGAGTTTTAAGATTGGCGTCCAACATGTGCGAATTCCTTTATTGCGGGCATGAGTCACCCCTCGACGGTCGTTGCCGACCGCCCGAAGCGGGATGAGGGGTGTGGTGCTGGCGGATGGCGCGAAGCCATCTGCCGGAGCATGAAGCGAAAATGGGATGGAACACGTCGCGAGCGACGGCAGTGCAAGGCGAAATCAGGCGAGGGCGCGGAGTTTACGAGCTGTAAATGAGCAGCCCGAGCCTGATTTCAACGCAGCAATGCCTAGTGCAGCAGCGTTCCGCCCATTTTTAGATCTTGCCTACCAGATCCAGGGACGGGGCGAGGGTCGCTTCGCCTTCCTTCCACTTGGCCGGGCAGACTTCGCCCGGGTGAGCGGCAACGTACTGGGCAGCCTTGACCTTGCGCAGCAGCTCCTGGGCGTCACGGCCGATACCGCCGGCGTTGACTTCAACGATCTGGATCTTGCCTTCCGGGTCGATCACGAAGGTGCCACGGTCAGCCAGGCCAGCTTCTTCGATCAGAACTTCGAAGTTCTTGGACAGAACCCAGGTCGGGTCGCCAACCAGCGGGTACTGGATCTTGCCGATGGTGTCGGAAGTGTCGTGCCAGGCCTTGTGGGTGAAGTGGGTGTCGGTGGACACGCCGTAGATTTCCACACCCAGCTTCTGGAACTCGGCGTAGTTGTCAGCCAGGTCGCCCAGCTCGGTCGGGCAAACGAAGGTGAAGTCAGCCGGGTAGAAGAAGAATACGGACCACTTGCCTTTCAGGTTGGCTTCGGTCAGTTCGACGAACTTGCCCTGGTGGTAGGCGGTGGCTTTGAACGGTTTGACTTCGGTATTGATCAGAGACATCGCAACGTCCTCGTTGGGTTAGAAATTTACCCGACAAAGACTATTGGGTTATTCCAAAAAGATCATATTGAATGACCCCATCAGAACGATTGATTACCTCAATGCAACTCCCCGACGCCCCGTACCATGCGGGTTGGAGCGTCGGAGCAGCGGGCGTCACACCAGGCTTTCGTCCAGCAGCAGTACCAGTTTTCCTTCTACCTGGTTGCTGGCCAGGGCCTCGAAAGCTGCCTCGGCATCCTTCGCGGGGAAGGCACGTTCCAGGCGCGGCTGCAGGCGGCTTTCCTCGAACAGCGGCCAGACGTGCTGGCGCAATTCGCTGATGAGATCGGCCTTGAACTGTTCGTCACGGCTACGCAGGGTCGAGCCGATCAGCTGTACCCGCTTGCCGAGCAGCAGCGCCATGTCGAGCTCAGCCTTGCGTCCCCCCATCAGACCGATGTTCACCCAGCGACCGTCGACGGCGGCCAGCGCCAGATTGAGGCTGGCGTAATTGCCTCCGACCGGGTCGAGGATCACATCGAAGGGCGCGAAGTCACGCAGGCCTTCCAGGTCCTCGCCACGCAGCGCGCCGCCCTGGGCGCCGAGGGATTCGCAGTAGGCCAGGCGCTCGGCCGAACCCACGCTGACCCAGCAAGGGTTGCCGAAAGCCTTGCACAGCTGGATGGCCGCGGAACCGACGCCACTGGCACCCGCGTGCAACAGCACCTTCTCGCCGGGCTTCAGTGCCGCCAGCTGGAACAGGTTGAGCCAGGCGGTTGCATAGACTTCCGGCAGCGCTGCGGCTTCGGCCAGGGAAAGACCCTCGGGCACCGGCAGCACGTGACGCGCATCCACAACCACCTCTTCGGCCATGCCACCACCGGCCAGCAGGCAGCAGACGCGATCGCCCACCTGCCAGGCGCCACTACCGGCGCCGACTTCGGTGATCACCCCGGAAGCTTCCAGGCCGAGGATGTCGCTGGCCCCAGGCGGCGGCGGGTAGAGCCCCGCGCGCTGCAGCAGGTCGGCACGGTTCAGGCCAGCAGCGGCCACGCGAATCCGCACTTGCCCCACATCACAGGCCGGGCTGGCCCGCTCCCCCCACTCCACGCGTCCGTCGACGCCTTGCAATGCCTTCACGGTGCCTCCATAGTGAGCTTGGATCTGGCCCGGCGACTCGCCGGGCCTTCGCTTTGCGCCAATGGAACCCGGCGCCCTCAATTACGGCCTAATATGCGTTATCACCTGTCCCGACGTCGAATCAGCATGAAGCGCTCCCTGATCAGTTCTGCACTTGCCTTGGCCCTCAGCGTCAGCGTTCTGCCGCTGCATGCCGCCCCAACCGCCCCGGACAGCTGGGACGCCCTTCAGCCCGACCGTGAACAGGTCATCGCCAGCCTCAATGTGGTGGAGCTGCTCAAGCGCCATCACTACAACAAGCCGCCGCTCAACGATGAGCGCTCGGTGAAGATCTACGAGGGCTACCTCAAGCTCCTCGACCCGGCGCGGATGTACTTCACCGCCGGCGATATCGCTGAATTCGACAAGTGGCGCACGCGTTTCGACGACCTGCTGAAAAGCGGCGACCTGGAACCCGGCTTCGTCATCTACAAGCGCCATCTGGACCGCCTCAAGGAGCGCCTGGACTTCGCCCTGGCGATGCTGGATCAAGGCGTCGACAAGATCGACTTCACCGTCGACGAAAACCTGGAAACCGACCGCGAGAAAGCGCCGTGGGCCAAGGACCGCGCCGCCCTCGACGACCTCTGGCGCAAGCGCGTGAAGGACGAAGTCCTGCGCCTGAAGCTGGCAAAGAAAGAACCCAAGGCCATCCAGGAGCTGCTGATCAAGCGCTACAAGAACCAGCTTTCGCGCCTCGACCAGACCCGTGGCGAGGACGTGTTCCAGGCCTATATCAACGCCTTCGCGCAGACCTACGACCCGCACACCCAGTACCTCTCCCCGGACAACGCGGAGAACTTCGACATCAACATGAGCCTGTCCCTCGAGGGCATCGGCGCCGTGCTGCAGAGCGACAACGAGTACGTGAAGGTGGTGCGCCTGGTGCCGGCCGGTCCGGCCGAGAAGAGCAAGCAGGTGGCTCCCGCGGACAAGATTGTCGGCGTTGCCCAGGGCAATGGCGAGATGGTCGACGTGATCGGCTGGCGCCTGGACGAAGTGGTCAAGCTGATCCGCGGCCCGAAAGGCTCGGTGGTTCGCCTGGAAGTGATTCCGGCGAGCAATGCACCGAACGACCAGACCAGCAAGGTGGTCGCCATCACCCGTGAAGCGGTGAAGCTGGAAGAACAGGCAGCGAAGAAATCCGTCCTCAACCTCGAGCATGAAGGCAGCAAGTTCAAGCTTGGCGTGATCGAGGTTCCGGCCTTCTACCTGGACTTCAAGGCGTTCCGCGCCGGCGACCCCGAGTACAAGAGCACCACCCGCGACGTGAAGAAACTCCTCGGCGAGCTGCAGAAGGAGAAAGTCGACGGCGTGGTCATCGACCTGCGCAACAACGGCGGCGGCTCCCTGCAGGAAGCCACCGAGCTGACCGGCCTGTTCATCGACCAGGGCCCGACCGTGCTGGTACGCAACAGCGACGGCCGCGTCGACGTGCTGGCCGACGAGAACACCGGCGCCTTCTATACCGGCCCGATGGCCGTGCTGGTCAACCGCCTGTCCGCCTCGGCCTCGGAGATCTTTGCCGGCGCCATGCAGGACTACCACCGCGCACTGATCATCGGCGGCCAGACCTTCGGCAAAGGTACCGTGCAGACCATCCAGCCGCTGAACCACGGTGAACTGAAGCTGACCCTGGCCAAGTTCTACCGCGTCTCCGGTCAGAGCACCCAGCATCAGGGCGTACTGCCGGACATCGAGTACCCCTCGGTGGTGGATACCAAGCAGATCGGCGAGAGCGCCCTGCCCGAGGCCATGCCCTGGGACAGCATCCGACCTGCGATCAAGCCCGAGCTGGACCCGTTCAAGCCGTTCCTGGCCGAGCTGAAGGCCCGCCACGATTCGCGCACCGCGGACGACCCGGACTTCGTCTACAGCCGCGAGCGCCTGGCGCTGGCCCAGAAGCTGATGAAGGACACCGTGGTCAGCCTCAATGAGGCCAAGCGGCGCACCGAGCAGGCCGATATCGAAGCCAAGCAGCTGGCGATGGAAAACACCCGCCGCAAGGCCAAGGGTGAAGAGCTGCTGAAGGAGCTCAAGCCTGAAGACGAGGATGCCGTGCCGGTGGAAGAGGAAAAGACCAAGCCGGAAGACGACGCCTACCTGACCGAAACCGGGCAGATCCTGCTGGATTACCTGGGTTTGAACGCCGCAGTGGCCAAACATTGAAATGATGTCATAACGCCGTCACATAACTGTCGTGAAATCCGGGGGCCGCGAATGCGGCCCCTTTCTTTTTCACGAGTAACAGCATGACCGTCACCGAGCAGTTGAGCGCGCTGGGCCTGATCCTCGCTCACGGGGACTTGCACAGCCTGTTCCAGCCAATCCTGTCGCTGTCGGAACGGCGCATCCTCGGTTACGAGGCACTGACCCGCGGCCCGTCCAACAGTCCATTGCATCCACCGGTAACCCTGTTCGCCGTGGCACGTCATGCCGGACGCCTGAGCGAACTGGAAATGGCCTGCCGCAAAAGCGCATGCCGACGTTTCAAGGAACTCAAGCTCGACGGCCTGCTGTTCCTCAACGTCTCCCCCGAATCCCTGCTCGACCCGGCGCACCAGCCGGGGCGCACGCTGAAGATGCTGCAGGCATTCGGCATCCCGCCCAGCCAGGTAGTGATCGAGCTGACCGAACAGACTCCGACCGAAGACTTCAACCTGCTCGACACCGCCCTGCACCACTACCGCGCCATGGGCTTCTCCATTGCCCTGGATGACCTGGGAGCCGGCTACTCCAGTCTGCGCCTGTGGTCCGAGCTGCGCCCGGACTACGTGAAGATCGACCGCCACTTCATCGACGGCATCCACCAGGACTCAGTGAAGCGCGAGTTCGTCGAATCCATCCTGAAGATGGCCAAGGCCTCGCGCGCCCAGGTCATCGCCGAAGGCATCGAACTGCCGGAAGAACTGGCAGTGCTGGCGGAAATGGGCGTCGATCTGGTCCAGGGCTACCTGCTCGGCCGCCCACAGGAGCACCCGTCGCGCGATGCCCGCGCACTGCTGCCGCCGCTGGAATCCATCGGCAGCATGAACGAGGAAAGCAGCGACCTGTCCGCCCTGCTCAACGAGCAACCGGCGGTGCATGAGGACACGCCGATCCACGAGGTGCTGGAAGCCTTCCGCGCCCAGGCCAACCTCAACTCCCTGGCGGTGCTGGACGACCAGCAACGTCCGGTGGGCATCGTCCACCGCCACCTGCTCTCGGAAGCCTTGCTGCGCCCCTTCGCTACCGACCTGTTCACCCGCAAATCGGTCAACAGGCTGATGAGTACCGACTTCCTCGCCGTGGAGATGGGGCAGTCGCTACAGCAGGTCAGCCGCCTGATCACCAGTCGCGCACGGCAGCGCATCGAAGAGGATTTCATCATCATCCTCGACGGCCGCTACCGTGGCCTGGGGCGGGTGATCGACGTGCTCAAGCTGATTACCGAACTGAAGATCCAGCAGGCCCGCCACGCCAACCCGTTGACCCTGCTACCGGGCAATGTGCCCATCCAGCAGTGTCTGACGCGCCTGTTGCAGCAGCGTCGCCAGGCGGTGGTCTGCTACGTGGACATCGACAGCTTCAAGCCCTTCAACGACCTCTATGGCTACGCCAAGGGCGACGAGGTGCTGCTCTGCCTGGCCCAGTGCCTGAGCGAGCGGGTGGACCCGGCGCGGGATTTCGTCGGCCATATCGGTGGCGACGACTTCCTGCTGGTGCTGGGTTCGGATGATTGGCGCGCTCGGCTCAATTACCTGCTGGAGGATTTCCAGGGCCAGTGCCGGCGCTTCTATCGCAGCGATCACCTGCAGGCGGGCTGCTTCGTCGCCCATAACCGCCATGGCCAGCGCGAGGAATTCCCGTTGCTGTCGCTGTCCATCGGCGTGGTGACGCTGCGGCCGGAGGACTGCGCCAGGCTGGACGCCTCGCAGCTCGCGGGACTCGCCTCGGAATCCAAGCGCCATGCGAAGGCCATGCCCGGCTACAGCCTGCACATCATCGAAGCGGATTGAAGGACTGCCGGCTCGCGGCCGGCTCAGAGGCCGAGTTCGCCCGCTTGCCGGGCGGCACGCTCGGCGGCGACGGGATCAGGCTCCAGGCCCGGCCCGCCGTCGCGATAGAGATCGGCCAGCTTACGCGCAGCCAGCGGATGACCGGCATCGGCTGCCAGGCTCCACCAACGCGCGGCCTCGGCGGCATCCGGCGCCTGTCGGGCATCGCCAGCGAGGCTCAGTACGCCCAGTTGATAGGCGGATTTGCCATCACCACCCTGCGCGGCCAGGCGCAGCAGGCGGATGCCCTCCTCCCGCGCCCCGAAGCCGTGACCACGATGCAGCAGCAAATGGCCATAGAAGCTCTGCGCCGGCACGTCACCCAGGGCCGCCATACGCGCGTACTGGCCCTGCATCCACTGCCAGACACGGGGCTGGGCCACCAACTTGGGGAAGCGCATCAGCCAACGCGCGACCTGGTAGCCGATCCGGGCCCGCAGCTTCCAGGGCATCACTGCTCCGCGGGGTAACTGAACTCGAACACGCGCACCACTTCAGCGGCATGCCAGGACGCCGCAGCGGTGCCATCCGGCGGACCGGAGAAACGGCCCAGGCGTTCGACGCACTCGAAGAAGCCGGTGCGCGGCAGGCGACTGGCGCCCTGGCTGATCACCAGGGAACTGCGCAGCGGACGCTCGGCGCGTGCATCGAGGGCGGCCAGGTGCTCAAGGGCCGCAGTGAGGGTCTGCATGGCCGGGGACGGCAGTTGCAGACGTTCGATCAATGCCCGATAGGTCAGCAGATGGCGCTGACGGCGGGCATCCTCCAGTTCGGTCAACAGGGCTTGCCAGTGCTGGCGGCTGATTCGCAGACTCAAGATCCGGACTCCCAGCCGGAGACCCCGAGAACGCGCGCCAAGCCGCGCTTGATGGCTTCATCAGGTTCGCGTTCGCCGCTTTCGATCAGCCCCAGGTAATGGGGACTGATGCCCACGGCGCGGGCCAGTTGCTCCAGGCTCTGGCCCTGGGCCTCGCGCAGCGACTTCAGTTGTCCGAGCGCCGTCCTGGTTGGTTCAGCGGCCGTTTCAGTGGTGCCCTGGCCGGCGGCGCGCAGCAGCGCCTGGTACTCGGCCCAGGGCAGAACCGCATATTCCGCCTGACCGTCACGCATGATCACTTGCACACTCATTGAAGCTCCCCGTGGAACGCAGTGCCGACTGCTTCAGCACCTCCATGCAGGCGGCCATCTTATCAGGCCAAGGGCCCGCAGAGGGTGAACTATACTGCGTCCACCAAGCGGGGGAAGGCTCGTGACGCGGCAATTTCGTGTAGTTCTCTGGATACTTGCCAGCCTCTGGCCCGGCCTGCTGCTCGCCCAGGAGCTGCGCTGGGGCTTCGGCCCTGCCGACGGCATGCCTTACGCACAGATAAGCGACCATGCCTTGCTCGGCGGATTCGTCTTCCGCCTTGGCGAGCGTATCGCCAAGGAGCTGTCCGTCTCGGTGAGCTTCATCGAAACCCCGAACAAGCGCATCGAGGAATCCCTGAAGAACGGCCGCATCCACCTGATCTGCAATTCCAATCCGGAGTGGATGGTGGACGCCTCTGCCTTTCACTGGTCACCGCCCCTGTTCGAGGAGGAGGACGCCCTCCTCCAGCATCGCGACACCCCGAGCATCCTTGGCCTGGCCGACCTCAAGGGCAAGGTGCTGGGCACCAGCCTGGGATTCGCCTACAGCCTGCCGCTGATGGAAGCCTTCGCTAATCATGATGTGCAACGCAAGGACGTGCGCGACCTGGATACCCGCCTGAACCTGCTCAGCCACAAGCGGCTGGACGCCATCATCGACATGCGCCGCAGCCTGGCCTACGAACTGGCGGCGCGCCCCGACGCTCCACTGGTCTTCAGCCCCTGGGTAGTGGAGCGTTACCGCATCCATTGCGCCTATGGCAGCCAGTTGCCGATACAGGCGGATCGATTGGACGCCGCGCTGCAGAAGCTGCGCGACAGCGGCGAACTTGAAGCGCTGCTACAGGGCGAGCAGCGGCGCGCCGGCCTTCAGGATCGCTGAGAGTCCGACGCCGGCAAGCGTTCCAGCGCCGCCTGAACTTCCGGGGCCTGCCCGGCTCGCCAGGCACGGAAGGCATCCAATTCGCCGCCCCAGGTTTTCAGGACCCAGGCCAACACCGCCAGGTCGTCGACGAAGCCCATCCCCACCAGCCAGTCCGGCAGCGCATCGAGTGGCGTGACGAAATAGAGCAAGGCGCCCACCACAGCCAGAAACGCTTTTGGATTGATCTGACGGTACTCCCCCCTCAGCCAGGCGTTGGCGAGGGACAGTAACAGTCGCAGGTCCTCCTTCACCGCACCGAGCCGACCGCTCTGGCTCGTGCTCTTGCGCGATACCGCCAGCAGCAGCGAAGGCAAACGCCCACCCGCGAGGAAACGCTGTGCCAACGTCAGGTAACGCTCGAAATTCCAGGGTGCTTTCATGGGTGATCCTCGGCAAAAGCCTGGCCTAGAGAGCTCGGCGCGGTTATCCACGAAATCTGTGGATAACCTTGTTAACAGTTTTCCACAGAACGGGGAAAAGGCCCATGTCATGGGGCTCCGCGACAGATCGGGCAAATTTTACCCAGCGCCAAAAGACCAGCAAAATCAAGCATTTGACCGGACGGTCCGCAATGCGACCTCAGGTCGCATTCGCTACGAGCGCGGTTACCCCGTCATGTGCATAACCGTAACACTTTCCCGACGCCCCACTCCCGATGTGACCAAAAGGTCGCTTCGTGGTTCTAGTGAGACTACCCCAAAAACGAAAACGCCCCGTCGAGACGGGGCGTTGCGGGAACCGACTGCTGCTTACTGCTTGTCAGCGGCGTTCGGGTCCTTGATGCCAAGCAGTTCCAGGTCGAACACCAGCACCGAGTTGGCCGGAATGGCCGGGCTCGGGCTCTGCTCGCCGTAGGCCAGCTCGCTCGGAATGAAGAGCTTGACCTTCTCACCCACGTGCATCAGTTGCAGACCTTCGACCCAGCCCGGAATCACGCCATTGACCGGCAGGTCGATGGGGCTGCCACGCTGAATGGAGCTGTCAAACACGGTGCCATCGGTCAGCTTGCCTTCGTAGTGAACGGTCACCACGTCGGTGGCCTTGGGCTGCGCGCCTTCAGCCTTCTTCACGATCTCGTACTGCAGGCCGGAGGCGGTGGTCACCACGCCTTCGCGCTTGCCGTTGTCTTCGAGGAATTTCTTGCCGGCTTTGGCGTTCTCGGCGTTCAGCGCGGTCATGCGCTCTTCGGCACGCTTCTGCAGGAAGGCGAAGGCTTCCACCAGCTCTTCATCCTTCAGGCGCTGTTCCTTCTTGCCGATGGCGTCTTCGATGCCCTGGGCGACAGCCTTGGGATCGAGGTCATCCATGCCTTCCTGGGCGAGGCTCTTGCCCATGTTCAGGCCAATACCGTAGGAGGCCTTCTGGGCCGGAGTCTTGAGTTCAACGCTGGTCTGCGAATCGCAGCCCGCGAGAACCAGGCCCACGAGGGCCACAGCGGCGGCCAACCGATGTTGTTTCATGCTGAATCCTTGTCTGTCGCCATGATGGCAATACGATTGAGCGGCGAGCTTAGCAGGCCGCCGCGCGGAGTGGCTATGGGCAATAAGAACGGAGCCCCGCCAATTAGTTCAGCGACTTGCGCGGCATCACGTAAGTAATGATGTCGGACTTGTAAGCCCTTTTGGGCGGGCAAAGAAAAAGCCCTCAGGTATCACTACCTGAGGGCTTTTATAGTGGCGCAGCGGACGGGACTCGAACCCGCGACCCCCGGCGTGACAGGCCGGTATTCTAACCGACTGAACTACCGCTGCGCGTAACCTTGAAAATGGTGGGTGATGACGGGATCGAACCGCCGACCCTCTGCTTGTAAGGCAGATGCTCTCCCAGCTGAGCTAATCACCCAAATACGATCCAAACGGGATCGCATCTAAATTAAAAGCCCCCAGGCATTACTACCTGAGGGCTCTGAATATGGCGCAGCGGACGGGACTCGAACCCGCGACCCCCGGCGTGACAGGCCGGTATTCTAACCGACTGAACTACCGCTGCGCGTAACTGCGAGATTGGTGGGTGATGACGGGATCGAACCGCCGACCCTCTGCTTGTAAGGCAGATGCTCTCCCGGCTGAGCTAATCACCCTTCACTCTCGAAGTGGGGCGCATTCTAGAGAGGTATCCGAACCCTGGCAAGCCCCTTTTGAAAAAAAATTCTCAGGCCTTCCAAAGGCTTAGCTCAGGGTTGAGCCCGACGCCTCCCGGTGAGAATAATGCGCGCTTTGTGTCCGGAGGTTTTCCCCCTATGTGGTTTCGCAACCTGCTTGTCTATCGCCTCACCCAGGATCTGGATATCGATGCCGAGGCGCTGGAAGCCGCGCTGGCAACCAAGCCGGCCCGGCCCTGTGCCAGCCAGGAGCTGACCACCTACGGTTTCGTGGCGCCCTTCGGCAAGGGCGCGGATGCGCCACTGGTGCACGTGAGCGAGGGCTTCTTCCTGATCTCCGCGCGCAAGGAAGAGCGCATTCTCCCGGGCAGCGTGGTGCGCGATGCCCTGAAGGAGAAGGTCGACCAGATCGAGACCGAGCAGATGCGCAAGGTCTACAAGAAGGAACGCGACCAACTGAAGGACGAGATCGTCCAGACCTTCCTGCCGCGCGCGTTCATCCGCAAGTCCGCCACCTTCGCTGCCATCGCCCCGGCCCAGGGCCTGATCCTGGTGGACGCCTCCAGCCCGAAGCGCGCCGAGGACCTGCTCTCCACCCTGCGTGAAGCCATCGGCTCGCTGCCGGTGCGCCCGGCCTCGGTGAAGATTGCCCCCACCGCCACCCTCACCCAGTGGGTCCAGACCCAGGAAGCCGCCAGCGACTTCTATGTGCTGGACGAATGCGAGCTGCGCGATACCGACGAAGACGGCGGCGTGGTGCGCTGCAAGCGCCAGGACCTGACCAGCGATGAGATCCAGCTGCACCTGACCTCCGGCAAGCTGGTCACCCA
Source organism: Pseudomonas sp. BN515 (assembly GCF_029873155.1). Classification (NCBI taxonomy): domain Bacteria; kingdom Pseudomonadati; phylum Pseudomonadota; class Gammaproteobacteria; order Pseudomonadales; family Pseudomonadaceae; genus Pseudomonas; species Pseudomonas sp. BN515. Next base: position 14,548 of record NZ_SSOH01000076.1, read on the forward strand.
GCTGTCCCTGGCCTGGCAGGACAAGCTGTCCTTCATCCTCGACGACAAGCTGGTAATCAAGCGCCTGCGCTTCGAGGACCTGCTGCAGGAGAAGGCCGAGCAGGACGGCGGCGAAGACGCCCTGAGCCAGCTCGACGCCAGCTTCACCCTGATGATGCTGACCCTGGTGGAGTTCATCCCCCAGCTGTTCGAAGCCCTCGGCGGCGAAGAGATTCCCCAGGGCGTCTGACCCTGCCGCGCCGGCCCCACCGGCGCTCCCCTGCTTGGGCAGGTCCGTCGATCCCGGCGGACTTGCCCAAGCAGTCAAGATGTGCAAAATACTGCACAGCGTAAGGACGACCTTACCACTCTGCGAGTGATCACCGGGGACGGCCCCGCCTCAATCTGTCGTCCATCTGGAGTTCACCATGTCCTGGATCATTCTCTTCTTCGCCGGCCTGTTCGAGGTGGGTTGGGCCGTAGGCCTGAAGTACACCGACGGTTTCAGCAAGCCACTGCCCACCGCCCTCACCGCCCTCGCCATGATCATCAGCCTTGGTCTGCTGGGCCTGGCCATGAAGGAGCTGCCGCTCGGCACCGCCTACGCCATCTGGACCGGCGTCGGCGCGGTCGGCACGGTGATCGCCGGGGTCATCCTGTTCGGCGAATCGATGGCGCTGGTGCGCCTGCTCAGCGTCGCCCTGATCATCGGCGGCCTGGTCGGCCTCAAGCTCAGCCACTGACCGGCCCCCATGAAAAAGCCCGCCAATCGGCGGGCTTTTTCATTCAGCGGGCATCCCCTCGCAATTCGGCCACCTGCAATTGCAGGGTCTGCCGATCAGCCATTTCCGGAGACACGGGCGCACCGGCCACCAGGCGGATGTGCGACCAGAATCGCCTGAAGAAGCCCTTGCCCGGGTCGCGGCTGAAGAAGCTGCCCCAGAGCCCCTGCAAAGCCATCGGGATCACCGGCACCGGGTTCTCCTCGAGGATGCGCTCGATGCCACTCTTGAACTCGTTCAGTTCGCCGTCGCCGGTCAGCTTGCCCTCGGGGAAGATGCATACCACTTCGCCGTTGCGCAGGTACTCGGCGATCTTCTTGAAAGCCGCGTCATACACCAGCAGGTCCTCGTGGCGCGCAGCGATAGGCACGGTCCCGGCGGTACGGAAGATGAAGTTCAGCACCGGCAGCTGGTAGATCTTGTAGTACATGACGAAGCGCACCGGCCGCCGCACCGCACCGCCAATCAGCAGCGCATCGACGAAGGACACGTGGTTGCACACCAGCACCGCCGGACCTTCATCAGGAATCGCTTCCAGGCCCTTGTGCTCCACGCGGTACATGGAATGGCCCAGCAGCCAGACGAGGAAGCGCATGGTGAACTCGGGAACGATCTTGAAGATGTAGCTGTTCACCGCGATGTTCATCAGCGACACCACCAGGAACAGCTCGGGAATCGACAGCCCGGCAACGCTGAGGAAAAGGATCGAGGCGACGGCCGAAACCACCATGAACAACGCATTGAGGATGTTGTTCGCGGCGATCACCCGGGCCCGCTCGTTCTCCGCCGTGCGCGACTGGATCAGCGCATACAGCGGCACGATGTAGAAACCACCGAACAGGCCGATGCCGAGGATGTCGGCGAGGATCAGCCAGGCCTGGCCGTGGCCCAGCAGCGCCAGCCAGTCATGAGGTACAGCACCCTGCGGAAACTCGCCGGAATGCCACCAGAGCAGCAGGCCGAACAGGGTCAGGCCGATGGAGCCGAACGGCACCAGGCCGATCTCCACCTTGCCGCCAGAGAGGCGTTCGCAGAGCATCGAACCCATGGCGATCCCCACCGAGAACACGGTGAGGATCAGGGTCACCACACTTTCGTCGCCATGCAGCAGTTCCTTGGAGTAGGCCGGGATCTGCGTCAGGTACACCGCGCCGAGGAACCAGAACCAGGAGTTACCCACCAGCGAGCGCGACACCGACGGCCGCTGGCCCAGCCCCAGGCGCATGATCTGCCAGGACTGGCGGAAGATGTTCCAGTCCAGTTTCAACGCCGGAAGCGCCGCCGCCGCACGGGGAATGCCGCGGCTGGCGAGGTAACCCAGGCTCGCGGTGAAGACGATGGCACAAGCCACCACCGGCTCGTAGCGCTCGACGGACATCATGACGCCGGCGCTGATGGTGCCGGCGAGGATGGCCAGGAAGGTGCCCATTTCCACCAGGGCGTTGCCCCCCACCAGCTCATCCTCCCGCAGCACCTGCGGCAGGATCGAATACTTCACCGGGCCGAACAGCGCCGAGTGGGTCCCCATGGCGAACAGTGCCAGGAACAGCAGCGGCAGGCTGTCGAAGAAGAAACCCAGCGCCCCCACCGCCATGATGGCCACCTCAGCCAGCTTGATCGCGCGGATCAGTGCGTCCTTGGCGAACTTCTCGCCGAACTGTCCACCCAGGGCCGAAAACAGGAAGAACGGCAGGATGAACAGCAGCGCGCAGAGGTTGGTGAAGATGCTCTTGTCGCCAGAGATGGCGAGCTTGTAGAGGATGGCGAGGATCAGCGACTGCTTGAAGATGTTGTCGTTGAACGCGCCGAGCAGCTGGGTCACGAAGAACGGCAGGAACCGCCGCGTGCCCAGCAGGGCGAATTGCGAGTGTTGGCTCATCTTCCTTGGTACCTGATGGTTGGCAGTGGAGTAGCCCTGTGCGACTGAATCCGCACGTCGCTGATTGGACAGCAGGACGCTGGCCGAAAGCCACATTCACAGGAAAGATGTTTGCGCCATTGCGCAGGAATCGCCTTCCTGTGGGAGCGAATTCATTCGCGATTGAAATCGCTCCCACAAGGCCGCGCGCCCCTCAGATCGGCAACTGCCCCAACGCCCAACGCAACAGGAAGAACAGCACCAATCCGCCAAGAATGGTCGCCAGCAGGTGGCGGCTCAAAGCGGCGATCAAGATGGCGCCAAGGCCCGCCAGCAGGTAGGCGTTGTCCAGCGTCAGCTGCAGGCTCTGGCCATCGGGCATCAGCATTCCTGGAACCACGATGGCAGTGAGCACGGCGGTCGGCACGTAGTGCAGGCCCTGGCGCACCACCGGTGGGAAGCTCAGGTTGGGCCAGGCGAACAGGCTGTAGCGGATGGCGAAGGTAATGGCCGCCATACCGAGAATCAGGCTCCAGGTTTGCACGAGATGTCCTCCCGGATCAGATCGAGGCGATAACGACGTTCCAGCACCACGCCCACGGCGATGCCGCACAGTGCTGCCGCCATCAGGCCCAGTTTGTAGGGAAGTCCCTGGCAAGCCAGCGCCACGGCACCAGCCACCAGTGCGGCGGCCACCTGCGGCTTGTTGCGCAGCATGGGCACCACGATGCCGATGAAAGTGGCGAGCATGGCGAAGTCCAGCCCCCAGGCCGCCAGGTTGGGCACGGCCTGGCCGAACAGCACGCCCACCACGGTGCAGAGCTGCCAGTTCAGGTACATGGCCAGGGCGCCGCCAAAGAAATACCAATGCTTGTGCGGCGAATCGTCCTTCTCGGCATAGCGATGCTGGACCACAGCAAAGGCTTCGTCGGTCAGCCAGAACGCCAGCGGCATGCGCCATCGGGTCGGCAGGTGACGCACGAAGGGCTGCAGGGTGGCGCTGTAGAGGGCATGGCGCAGGTTGACCACAAAGGTAGTCAGCAGCACCACCGCTGCCCCGGCGCCGCCGCTGAGCAGGGTAATGGCGATGAACTGCGACGAACCGGCGAACACCAGCAGCGACATGCCGAGGGTCTGCCAGGCGGACAGTCCGGCCCCGGCCGCGAGGGTGCCGAAGATGATGCCGAACGGAATGGCGCCGACGATCATCGGAACGATGTCTCGGGCGCCGTGGATGAACTCAGTGATGCGGGACATGGGGCCTCCTTGTCCCGCAAGGCTAGCGGACAGCCATCAATGGGTCTTGAACGATCTTGCGCAGGCGTTGCGATATTCACCCGGCCCAACGCCATAGGCCTGCTTGAACTGGCGGGTCAGATGGCTCTGGTCGGCATAACCCAACTGCGCGGCAACGCCCGCCGGTGCGCAACCGGCCTTGAGCAAGGCGCGGGCCTGGTCCAGGCGCTGTTGCTTGAGCCAGGCGTGCGGCGGCATGCCGGTGGCACGCCGGAAAGTGCGGGCGAAATGGAAGGGCGAAAGCCCCACTTCGGCGGCCAGTTCTTCGAGAGACGGCGGCTCGGCCAGGCGCGCGGACAGAATATCCCGCGCCAGCGCCACGGCCCGTGGCTCGATCCCAGCGCCGCGGGGCACGGCGACACGCGCATGGCGTCGGAACAGCAGCAGAATCGCCTCGCGCCAGGCCGTCTGTACCTGAAGCGCGGGAGTGCTGTCCTCCAGCAATTGGTGCAGCTGAATGAAGGTGGCTGCCACCTCGGGGTCCCGGATAACGCTATCGGCAAACCCCGGCAGGCCGTTCATCCGGATATCCAGTTCCTCCAGCACATCCGTCACCCGTTCAAGGTCCGGATAGAAGCCCCGGTAGCGCCAGCCCTGCTCATGGGCCTTGGAACCGGTGTGCAACTCATCGGGATTGATCAGCACCATGCTGCCGACCGGCGCCAGATGGTCGCTGCCACGGTGACGGAAGCGCTGCGCACCGGACTCGATCACGGTGAACACATAGCCTTCATGCACATGGGGAGCGAAACGCTGCTCGATGTAGCGGGCATGGAGCAGCTCCACCCCGCCTAACTCGCTGGCTTGCCAGAACCGTGTCGTTTCGCCGCTCGCCATCTCCATTACGCGCTGAACAGCGCCTCCAGGCGTTGCTTCACGTCCGGCCAGTCGTGGTCGGTGATGCTGTAGAGCACGCTGTCGTCGAGGCGGCCCTCGGCCAGGCGGCGATGGTTGCGCAGCACACCCTCGCGCTGCGCGCCCAGTTTCTCGATGGCTCGCTGGGAGCGCAGGTTGCTGGCGGCAGTCTTCAGTTGCACGCGCACCAGCTGCCATTCTTCGAAGGCGTGGCGCAGCATCAGGTACTTGATCGAGGCATTCAGGCCACTGCCATGCTCGCCGGCGGCCAGCCAGGTCCAGCCGATCTCGGCGGCCGGCAGGTTGGGGATGAAATCGGCGAAGCGCGTGGTACCCACCAGGTTGTCGCCCAGGCGGATGGCGAAGACCACTGCCCGACCTTCCCGCTGGGCAGCCAGGGCCTGGCGATACCAGTCGGGTCGCAGCGGACCGTTCATGTAGACCAGGACCTCGCGGTTGGCTTCGGCCAGGGTCACCAGCGCCGGGATATCGGCCTCCTGCAGCGGCTCGAGGCGCAAGGCGCCGCGCTGCAGGGTGACTGGTTGTGGATTGAACATCTGCGCCCTCCTCAGGCGAAAGGACCCTGCCGGATGAGTACGTCGCGCCAAGCGGAAGTGCCGTGCAGGTGCCCGCGCGGGAAAAACGGAAAAGCGCGGGTGAACCAGCACGCTAGCAGCCCCCGTGCGGGGGCTCAATAGCGCCTGCGACCTTGGTCGCAGCCGCCTGACGAATTGCCGGCTTTGGTGCGAAACTGCTGGAAGCCGAATTCTCGCGGGCCTCCCCCGCCACCGCACCAACCGGAGTCGCAATGTCGCTGTCCAGCGGGCTGATCGCCACGGTCGCCTTCCTCTATATGGCCGTTCTCTTCGCCATAGCCTTCTACGGCGACCGCCGCAGCACGCCGCTGTCCCCGCGCATGCGCGCCTGGGTCTACAGCCTGTCGCTGGCGGTCTACTGCACCAGCTGGACCTTCTTCGGCGCCGTCGGCCAGGCCGCCGGACAAGTCTGGAACTTCCTGCCCATCTACCTCGGCCCCATCCTCCTGCTGCTGGTGGCGCCCTGGGTGGTGCAGAAGATGGTGCTCATCAGCAAGCAGGAGAACATCACCTCCATCGCCGACTTCATCGCCGCGCGCTATGGCAAGTCCCAGGCCCTGGCGGTGGTGGTGGCGCTGATCTGCCTGGTCAGCGTGCTGCCCTACATCGCCCTGCAGCTCAAGGGCATCGTCCTCGGGGTGAACCTGCTGATCGGCCCGAGCCCCGAAGCCTCCGGTACCCGCGCCCAGGACACGGCGCTGATCGTATCCCTGGTGCTGGCCCTGTTCACCATCCTCTTCGGTACCCGCAACCTCGACGCCACCGAGCACCACCGCGGCATGGTGCTGGCAATCGCCTTCGAATCCCTGGTCAAGCTGCTGGCCTTCCTCGCGGTGGGTGCCTACGTCACCTTCGGCCTGTTCGATGGCTTCGACGACCTGTTCGAGCGCGCCCGCAGCGCCCCGCAGCTGGACCACTACTGGTCGCAGCCTGTGGATTGGTCCTCGTTGCTGGTGCAAACGGGACTCGCCATGCTCGCCATCATCTGCCTGCCCCGGCAATTCCACGTCACGGTGGTGGAGAACATCGAACCCCGTGACCTGCGCCAGGCGCGCTGGGTCTTCCCGATCTACCTCGCCCTGGCCGCCCTGTTCGTCGTGCCCATCGCCCTGGCCGGGCAGATGCTGCTGCCCGGCGGCGTGATCCCGGACTCCTTCGTCATCAGCCTGCCGCTGGCCGAGGCCCATCCGGCCCTGGCGCTGCTGGCCTTCATCGGCGGCGCCTCGGCGGCCACCGGCATGGTCATCGTCGAAGCCGTGGCGCTGTCGACCATGGTGTCCAACGACATGCTGCTGCCCTGGCTGCTGCGCCGGCAGAACGCTGAACGGCCGTTCGAAGTGTTCCGTCACTGGATGCTCTCGGTACGCCGCGTGAGCATCGTGGTGATCATCCTGCTGGGTTACGTCAGCTACCGCCTGCTGGGCTCCACCGCGAGCCTGGCGACCATCGGCCAGATCGCCTTCGCCTCCATCGCCCAGCTCGGCCCGGCGATGATCGGCGCGCTGTTCTGGAAACAGGCCAACCGTCGCGGCGTGTTCGCCGGTCTCGCCGCCGGCGCCGCGCTCTGGGCCTACACCCTGGTGCTGCCGGTGATGGCGCGTGGCCTGGGCTGGCCGCTGGAGAACTTCCCTGGCCTTGCCTGGATGATGGAAAACCCCCTGAATCTGCCCATCGAGCCGCTGACCCAGGGCGTGGTGCTGTCCCTGGCCGGCAACTGGCTCCTCTTCGCCTGGGTATCGGTGTTCTCCCGCACCCGCGTTTCCGAGCACTGGCAGGCCAGCCGCTTCATCGGCCAGCAGGTGTCCGCGCGCGCCAGTTCCCGCACCCTGCTGGCGGTACAGGTGGACGACCTGCTGATGCTCGCCTCGCGCTTCGTCGGCGAAGAGCGGGCGCGACAGAGCTTCATCCGTTTCGCCTATCGCCTGGGCATCAGCTTCAACCCGACTCAGAACGCCAACCAGGACTGGATCACCCACACCGAACGCCTGCTCGCCGGCGTGCTCGGCGCCTCCTCGGCGCGGGCCGTGGTGAAGGCGGCCATCGAAGGCCGCGAGATGCAGGTGGAGGACGTGGTGCGCATCGCCGACGAAGCCTCCGAGGTGCTGCAGTTCAACCGCGCCCTGCTGCAAGGCGCCATCGAGAACATCACCCAGGGCATCAGCGTGGTGGACCAGTCCCTGCGCCTGGTGGCCTGGAACCGCCGCTACCTGGAACTGTTCGACTACCCCGACGGGCTGATCAGCGTCGGCCGCCCCATCGCCGACATCATCCGCTACAACGCCGAGCGCGGCCTGTGCGGTCCGGGCGAGGTGGAATCCCATGTCGCCCGCCGCCTGTTCTGGATGCGCCAGGGCACGCCGCACACCTCCGAGCGCCTGTTCCCCAATGGCCGGGTCATCGAATTGATCGGCAACCCCATGCCCGGCGGCGGCTTCGTCATGAGCTTCACCGACATCACCGCCTACCGCCAGGCCGAGCGAGGGCTCAAGGACGCCAACGAAGGACTGGAACAGCGGGTCGCCGAGCGTACCCAGGAACTGTCCAAGCTCAACCAGGCGCTCACCGAGGCCAAGGGCACCGCGGAAGCGGCCAACCAGTCCAAGACCCGCTTCCTCGCCGCCGTCAGCCACGACCTGATGCAACCCTTGAACGCCGCGCGGTTATTCTCCGCCGCCCTCGGCCACCAGCAGGACGCGCTGCCCCGCGAGGCCCGCGAACTGGTGAACCACCTGGACAGCTCGCTGCGTTCAGCCGAGGACCTGATCACCGACCTGCTGGACATCTCGCGCCTGGAAAGCGGTCGTGTCACCCCGGACCGCAACGCCTTCCCCCTCGCTTCCCTGTTCGACACCCTCGGCGCCGAGTTCAAGGTGCTGGCCCAGGAACAGGGCATGGATTTCCGCCTGCGCGGCAGCAAGCTGCGGGTGGAAAGCGACATGAAACTGCTGCGCCGAGTGCTGCAGAACTTCCTCACCAACGCCTTCCGCTACGCCAAGGGGCGCGTGCTGCTGGGCGTGAGGCGGGACGGCGACAACCTGCGCCTGGAAGTCTGGGACCGTGGCCCAGGCATCCCGGAAGACAAGCGCAAGGTGATATTCGAAGAGTTCAAGCGCCTGGACAGCCACCAGACCCGCGCCGAGAAAGGCCTTGGCCTGGGCCTGGCGATTGCCGACGGCCTCTGCCGCGTGCTCGGCCACAAGCTGGAAGTGCGCTCCTGGCCGGGCAAGGGCAGCGTGTTCAGCGTCACCGTGCCCATGGCCCGCGCGCAGCAGCCCTCGCCCGTCATACAGAAGCAGGCCGAAGCCAACGGCCAGGCCCTCAACGGTACCCAGGTGCTGTGCATCGACAATGAAGACAGCATCCTCACCGGCATGCACAGCCTGCTGTCGCGCTGGGGCTGCCAGGTCTGGACCGCGCGTAATCGTCTGGAATGCGAACACCTGCTGGCCGAGGAAGTACGACCACAACTGGCGCTGGTGGATTACCACCTGGATGAAGGGGAAACCGGCACCGAACTCATGGCCTGGCTACGTACCCGCCTGGGCGAACCGCTGCCCGGCGTGGTGATCAGCGCCGACGGCCGCGCCGAACTGGTGGCCGAAGTCCACGCCGCCGGCCTGGACTACCTGGCCAAGCCGGTGAAGCCGGCCGCGCTAAGGGCGCTGATCAGTCGGCATGTGAACCTGCGCTGAAAGACCCTTGCAAGATGCGCTGTCGTAGGTTGGGCCGGGCGGCGTTCCGCGAGCGCAGCGAAGCCCAACGTAGCGTGGTATCAGGTTTGCACCGTTGGGCTTCGCGTAGCTCAGCCACAACCTACAGGGTGGACGTCGCTCTTTACGTCCACCAGCGGAACTCAGTCCTCCTCGTCTTCCCGCACCAGCACGCAATGCAGGCCGTCGTCGTCTTCGTTGCAGTCGTAGAGATAGAACATCTGCACTTCGCCGGAGGCGGTGACCACCGCAACGAAGTCGCCTGCATCGGCGAGGAAGAAGTCGCGGGTTTCCGGGTCGGCCTGGCACTCGATCAGCGCAGTGACGAAGGCGGAAGGCTCGATATCGCCGAAGTAGTCGTCGCGTTCCTGTGCACTCCACTCAGCCGGCGCCTCGAAGTGGCCGGTGAAGAGGATGCGCGCATCGCCCAGGTCTTCCTCTTCGGCGTCCAGGTCATTCTCGTCGGGGCGATAGAGGCTGCAGTCCAGGGCGTCGGCGTGGCCGAGTACGGCCTGGCGGGCGGCCAGGCGCTTCTGCGGATCGAGACCGGCGGCCAGGCAGATCTGCTCCCAGCTGTCTTGCGGGCGTGGGGACACGGGTGAATTCCTTCTAAGGTGGAGATTGGTAGAGGAGTCTAGTGTCAGGCACGGCGAAGCGGCGGGCAATTCTCCAGTGCCCCGGGCTGTGCTTAGATGAACCCGACAGCCCCAGGCCGAGCCCCATGATCCCCGCCGACATCCAGGCCCAGTTGCAAGACATCTTCCATGCCCACGGCATGACCGATCCCACGTTGCAGGAGCACCTGATGCAGGTGCTCAAGATGCGTGACTACGATCGCGACCAGCTGATCATCCGCGCCGGCGAACGTCCCACGCATTTCTACGTGATCCTCTCCGGCGTGGCGCGCTACTACTACCTGTCCCCGGAAGGCCGCCAGTGGAACAAGACCTTCTTTCGCGAAGGTCAGTTGATCGGCTCCCTCAGCGCCTACCTCAAGCAGCAGCCCTGTACCTATAACATCGCGGCGGTGGAAAAGTGCCGGCTGGCCAGCTTTCCCCTGGCGATCCTCGACCAGCAAGGGGAGCGCTTTCCCCAGCTGTTGCAAATGCAGGGCCTGATGGTTCGCCAGATCATGCTGCGCAATGAAGACCGCGAAGCGCTGCTGCTCACCAGCAACAGCGAACAACGCTACCAGTGGCTGCTGGAGCACGAGCCGTGGCTGCTGGACCGCGTGCCCCAGTACCAGCTCGCCAGCTACCTGGGCATGGACCCGGTGTCCTTCTCGCGGGTCAAGCGCAAGCGGGGGCGATGATCAGCTCCCGCACCCGCAAGCCCAGCGCCTCGGCCCGTTCCACGCAGAACGCCCGCTGCCGTTCCGGCACCTTCGAGAGGCTTATCCACAGACCGCCGTCCGCGTCCTGTACCACCTCGCAGGCCAGCATCGGGCACTCGCCACCAACCCGCTCGCGATAGACGCTGGCCGCCGCCAGCTCCCGCAGCCGCTGCTTGAAAATCTTGCCCACCACCGTCACCGGCAGGGCGTCTACCAGGAACACCCGCTTCGGACAGGCCGGACGCTCGGCGATGTGCTCGAACGCGTACTGCTGCAACTCGTCGGCGCTGACCACCTGCCCCTGGCGTAGCTGCACGAAGACCACCGGCAGCTCGCCGGCGTACTCGTCGGGCATGCCCACGGCAGCCGCCATGGACACAGCCGAATGACTTTCCAGGCAGTTCTCGATCAGCGCCGGATCGATGTTGTGGCCGCTGCGGATGATCAGGTCCTTGGCGCGGCCGGTGATGAACAGGTTGCCGTCTTCGTCCAGATGTCCCAGATCGCCGCTGCGCAGCCAGCCATCTTCCAGTGGCGATCGCTCCTGGCCCAGGTAGCCGGGAAACACCGTGGCCCCCCGCACACAGACTTCCCCACCATCGATCCGCACCTCAATCGGCTCTGCCACATGCCCGGCGCTGCCTGGAATGGCCGGGCGGGCCAGGTTGGGCAAGGCAATTACCCCGGTGCATTCGGTCATGCCATAGGCCTGGTACAGCTCCAGACCGGTCAGCGCCTTCACCTTTTCGCACAGGGCCGCCGGCACCGGCGCACCACCGGACAGCATGAAGCGCAGGCTGCTTATGTCGTGCCCGTCGATCGGCACTTCCAGCATCGCCGCCACTGAAGTGGGGATGCCGCCGCTCAGGGTGACGCCGTAATGCTCGACCAGACGCCAGTGCTGGCGGATCACCTCCGGATTGCGGAAGCCACCCAACGTCGGCAGCAGCATGCGCAGCCCGCTGGCCAGGCCGCCCAGGCTGTTCACCAGGGCACCGGCCACATGGAAGATCGGCAGGCCGTTCATCGCCACGTCCTCAGTGCCTGCGGCCATGCGCGCCCGATAGGCGCAGGCGGCGGCCACCTGGTTGGCGTGGGTCTGCCGCGCCAGCTTGGGCAAGCCGGTGGTGCCGCCGGTATGGAAGTAGGCGGCGATATCCCCCGACTGCGGCAGCAGCTCCGGTTGCAGCACCTCGCCGCTGTAGTCCTGCTGCAGGCGGTCGTAGAACAGCTCGCCGCCCGGTACCAGCACCGACAGGCACCTGGGCCGCTTCGACAGGCGCTGCGCGGCCCCCACCGCCTTCAGCCACAGGTCGGACCCCGGCACCGGCCCCAGGGCGACCACGAGGTCAGTGCCGGCCTTCTCCATCAGGCCGGCCAGGGCATCTTCGTTCAGCAGCGGGTTGATCGGGTTGGCGATGCCAACACTGGCCGCCGCCCAGAGCAGGCACTGGCTCTGCGGAATGTTCGGCAGCAACAAGGTGATGACCGGCCTGCGCCCACCCGCCAGGTCCAGCAGCAGGCGCGCGCTGCGATTGAGCTGGGCGAAGAACGCTCCGTAGCTCAGGTCCTGATCGCCGATGTCCGCCCCCAGCTCGTGGATGTAGGTCAGCGCCGTGCGATCCGCAAAGGCGGTCGCAGAAGCCTGCAAGAGTTCATAGACGGTGGTGGGAATCGGGCGGGACATGGCGGCCTCCTGGACCTGCGCGTTGTTGTGCGCCGATTCTTGGGGGCCGCCCCGACGGCGGCATTAACAAATGTTAAGAAGGCTGGCTAGGCTTCAAAGTACGGCCAGCGCCTCCTTGGCGACATCGTTCCGCCGTCCCTGTCCCCTGACCGAAGGCACCCGCCTCGATCCCATCGGCCGTTCCGGTCCGATGATTGCGACAGGAGATTCCCCATGAAACCACTCCAGCTCCTTGCCCTGAGCAGCCTTGCCGTCTGCCTCTGCGCCCAGGCCGAGATCCCCAGCGAAAAATACCTGCCCCTGAGCGTCTCCACCGAGATCGCCAGCGCGACGGTCAAGGCCTGCACCGCCAAGGGCTACAACGTCACCGCCGCGGTAGTGGATCGCGCCGGTGGCGTGCGTGTGGTGATGCGCGCCGACAAGGCCGGACCGCACACACTCGATTCCGCCCGGCGCAAGGCCTACACCTCCGCCTCCACCAAGCGCAGCACCAGCGAGATTCTGGAAAACGTGCAGAAGAACCCCGCCTCCCAGCACCTGCCGATGATCGATGGCTTCCTGATACTGGCCGGCGGTGTGCCGATAAAGGTGGGTGACGAGGTGATCGGTGCGGTAGGCGTGGGTGGCGCGCCCGGCGGCCACCTGGACGAACAATGCGCGAACGCCGGACTGGAAGCGGTCAAGGACCAGCTCAAGTAGCGCGGCGTCAGAAGCGTTCGAGCTGCATCTCGCGCAAGCGGCTCAAGGTGCGGCGGAAAGGAAACTCCAGATAGCCCTCGGTATAGAGGCGCTCCATGGCTACGGCCGCTTCCAGGTAGAGCGGTACCCGGCGGTCGTAGCACTCGTCCACCAGGGCAATGAAACGGCGCACACCATCATCATGCACCGACAGCTGCGGAAGCTCTCGGTCACCGGCGGCCACACGCTCGGCGCCATCCTCGGTGCCACGGGCGATGCGACCTTCGCGGCGAGCGGCGCTGAGGTTGGGGACATCGCCCAGCAGGATCGCTGGAAAGCGGTCGCACAGGGCGATGAAATCCAGCGCTGCCAGCGGCTGCTCGCAGAGGTCGGCGTAGCGGAACCAGACGGCTGCCGCGCATTGACGCACCACCGGCACCGGGCGATGGCCCAGCTCCACGGGTTCGTCCAGTACGCCCTGCCCCGCCGCCAAGCGCTCGAATACCCCAGCCAGGGCGCAGGGCTGTCCTGGCTCGGCGACCCAGTAACGCTGGTGGGCCGCGCCGGGATGCAGGCGATGGTCCTGGCCACCGTCCACCGCCACCACCGCCATGTGCTGTTCGATGGCCTCGATGGCGGGCAGGAAGCGCTCGCGGTTGAAGCCATCGGCATAGAGCTGCCGGGGCGGCTGGTTGGACGTCGCGACCATGGCGACACCTTCGTCAAACATCGCCCGCAGCAGGCGGCCGAGCAGCATGGCGTCGCCAATGTCGTTGACGAACAGCTCGTCGAAGCAGAGCACCCGCACCTCTTCCGCCAGTTCACGGGCGAGCGCCCGCAGCGGGTCCGGCGTGCCGGTGAGCTGGAACAGCCGCTGGTGCACCCAGCGCATGAAGTGATGGAAATGCAGGCGCCGGGCCGGGACCTTGAGGCTCTGGTGGAAACGGTCCATCAGCCAGGTCTTGCCACGCCCCACCGGGCCCCAGAGATAGACGCCAGTCACCTCGCCGGCGCGGTGCAGCGCCTCATGACAGGCCTGCAGGCAATCCACGGCATGGCGCTGGGCCGGATCCGGCTGGAAACCACCCTGCTCCAGGGCATGGCGGTAGGCGGCGAGGGGGGATTCGAAGGTCATGGCGCCGCATTGTGGAGAATGCGAGACCCCAGCGAAAGACTCGCAGGTTGGCGCAGAGCGCAGCGAAGCCCAATGCATCCGGCCTCGGATACTAGTGCGCGGCGGAAACAACCCTCACCCCCGGCCCCTCTCCCGGAGGGAGAGGGGAGCAAAGCCGTCAGAACTGCTCCAACGCCAGCAGGTCGGCCAGGGGCTGGCGACGGCGGATCAGGCGGACATCATCGCCGTCCACCAGCACTTCCGGCAGCAGCGGACGGCTGTTGTAGTTGGAGGACATCGACGCGCCATAGGCACCGGTGTCGTGGATCAACAGCAGGTCGCCGACCTGGGCCGCCGGCAGGGCACGCGGCGCCACCAGGCCGCCGTCATGCTGGGTGAACACGTCACCGGACTCGCACAGCGGACCGGCCACCACTGTCTGGCGCTGCGGGGCGGTGGACGGGTTGCCCGCGGCGTCCAGCAGGCTCATGCCGTGGAAGCTGCCGTACATCGACGGACGCATCAGGTCGTTGAAGCCGGCATCCACCAGGATGAAGTGGTTGTTACCCACATCCTTGGCCGCGCGCACTTCGCTCAGCAGGCAGCCGGATTCGGCCACCAGGAAACGGCCCGGCTCCAGTTCCAGGCGCACCGGATGCTTCACGATGCCTTCGATATCGCGACGGGCCTGGTTCCACAGCTCGGCATAGCGCGGGATGTCCACCACCGGGTCGCCATCGCGATAGGGGATCGACAGGCCGCCGCCGGCGGAAATCGCTTCCAGGTCGCAGCCCAGGTCGCGCACCGCGCCGACCATGGCGCCACAGACTTCTTCCAGGTGGCTGTAGTCGACGCCCGAACCGATGTGCATGTGCAGCCCCACCAGCACCAGGCCGTATTCGCGGATCACCGCCACCGCATCGTGCAACTGGCTGTGCCAGATGCCGTGCTTGCTGTTCTCGCCGCCGGTGTTGGTCTTCTGGCTGTGGCCGTGGCCGAAGCCGGGGTTGATGCGCAGCCAGACGCGGTGGCCGGGGCTGGCCTGGCCGAGTTGGGCGAGCATATCGATGGAGCCGACGTTCACCTCGATGCCCAGTTCCACGGCGCGCTGGAGAGTGGCGCGGTCGAGCAGGTCGCAGGTCAGCACCACGCCTGCCGGTTCGCCCTTGGGCGAGTAGCCGGCCAGCAGCGCGCGTTCGATTTCGCCGAGGGACACCGCGTCCACCTGTACACCCTCTTCGCGCATCAACCGCAGGATGCTCAGGTTGGAGCAGGCCTTCTGGGCGAAGCGGATCACGTCGAAGCCCTTGAGCTGGGCGATGCGCTCGCGGATCACCGCGGCGTCGTAGCACCACAGCGGGGTGCCGTGTTCACGGGCGAGAGTGGCGAGGGTAGCGGCGGGGATATTCGGGCGCATGGCGGCCTCCGGAATTCAGGATGACGTCATGATGGCGAGACGGGATGATTCAATAAAATACCAATTTATGATCACGCCATTCATTATTGATATGTACTGACACCCGTTTCCGAGCGCCCCATGGACCTTTCCATTCGCCATATCGAAATCTTCCGCGCGGTGATGACCGCTGGCAGCGTCACCGGCGCCGCGCGCCTGCTGTTCACTTCGCAGCCCACCGTGAGCCGCGAATTGGCACGCTTCGAGCACCTGCTGGGATTCCGCCTGTTCGATCGTGAAGGCGGGCGGCTGGCTCCCACCGCCCAGGGGCTGGCGCTGTTCGACGAGGTGCAGCGTTCCTACGCCGGCCTGGAACGCATCGTCGGCGCGGCCCAGGCCATCCGCCGCTTCGACCAGGGCCAACTGGCCATCACCGGCCTTCCGGTCTTTGCCCAGACCTTGCTGCCAGGGTTCTGCCAGGCCTTTCTCGAACGCCATCCGGGCGTGCGCCTGTCCATCAGCGCCCAGGAGTCGCCCCTGCTGGAGGAGTCCCTGAGCGGCCAGCGGCATGACCTGGGCCTGTCGGAAACCGACCTGCTGCCCCGCGGCACCCGGGGTTCAACGCTATTCGCCGCCGATATGGTCTGCGTGCTGCCGGATGGCCACGAACTGTTGAGCAGATCCGAGCTGGAACTGGCGGACTTCCACGGTCGCCCGTTCATCAGCCTGTCCGGCCTGGATATCTACCGGCAGAGCCTGGACGCCCACTTCCTCGCCGCAGGAGTGGAACGCCGCATGGTGGTGGAAACCAGCACCGCCGCCTCGCTCTGCGCCCTGGTTCGCCAAGGGCTCGGCCTGGCCATCGTCAACCCGCTGAGTGCGCTGGACGAAGCTGGGCGTGGGTTGCAGATACGCCGTCTGCGAACCTCGATTCCATTCCGTGTGCAGTTGGTCCGGCCGGAATACCGACCCTCGTCGGCACTGGTGGATGAAGCGGAGGAGGTGTTGAAGGATGTAGCGGCGGGATTCCTGGAAAGGCTGGAATCCCGGTTGCGCGGACTCATTCCGTAGGGTGTGCCGCGCGCAGCCGGATCGCCCGTAGGAGCTGGCTTGCCAGCGAATGGTGCCTTTTCGCTAGCAAGCTAGCTCCTACAAGGCTCTGGCAAGCCAATTCATTCGCCAAGCAGGCGACAGGCCTGCCCCATTTCCTCACTGCGCGCTGTTCTGCACCGTCGCCTGGCGAATCTGGTTGTCCTTGTACTGGCGGTAGTTCTTCGCCGCCGCCGGTACCGGGCCGCTCTTGCCGGTTTCCAGCCAGCGGCGCATGCGCGTGGCGTCGGCCACGTGGGTGTACTTGCCGAAGGCATCCAGCAGCACCATGGCGACCGGGCGGCCGTTCATGTGGGTCAGCATCACCAGGCAGTGACCCGCCTCGTCGGTGAAGCCAGTCTTGGTCACCTGGATGCTCCAGCCGGGCTTGCGTACCAGGCTGTTGGTGTTGCGGAAGCCCAGGCTGTAGCGCGGCTTGACGAAGGTGATGGTCTTCTCCGGCGTGGTGCTGAGCTGGCTCAGCATCGGGTACTTGCGGGCTTCCTTGAGCAGCAGCACCAGGTCGTGGGCGCTGGACACGTTGTGCAGCGACAGGCCGGTGGGTTCGACATAGCGGGTGCTGGTCATGCCCAGCGCGCGGGCCTTGGTGTTCATCGCCTTGATGAAGGCCGAATAACCGCCGGGATAGGACTCGGCCAGGGCAGTGGCGGCGCGGTTCTCCGACGACATGAGGGTCATCAGCATCATGTCGTGGCGATTGACCTGGCTGCCCACGCGTACCCGCGAATACACGCCTTTCATGTCCGGGTTGTCACGGATGGTCACGGAGATGACCTCGTCCATGGGCTGCTTGGCGTCCAGCACCACCATGGCAGTCATCAGCTTGGTCACCGAGGCGATCGGGGCAACCAGGTCGGGATTTCGGGAATAGAGGACCTTGTCGGTGTTCAGGTCCAGCAACATCACGCTGCCGGAGGCCAGGTGCAGTTGAGCCGGGTCGCGAACCGGCAGCGGCGCTTCCTGGGCTTGGGCCGGAGAGCCTGCAAAAACGAACAGGCAGGTACCGAGAACGAACAGCTTGGCGATCGAACTGCGAATTTTCACGATGCGTCCAGTAAAGAAAGAAAAAATGAAGGGAGGAAAAGAAGAGTAAGACCCATACCTCAGAAGTATAGGAATGAAGGCGCCTTAATACTCAGCGCCTTCCGTCGACGAGGCGCGATTTTGCGCCATTGGTCGTAGGACTGCCAGAGGGAGGTGGCGGGCGTTTCCGCCGCGGGGATCAGCGAAGCGACGCGCCGCGCTCGGCCAGCAACTGACGCAGCAGAGATCGATGGCAGCGTGCCTCGTTCTCGCAGTAGCAGCCGACCGCGAAGTGGCTGCCGTGGGACAGGGCGGCCAGCAGGTCCAGCACCCTGGCGCCCTCCCCGCCTTCCATTTCGGCGCGGTAGCGCTTGGCGAAGCGCGCCCAGTCGGCGTCGCTTTCGGCGGCCTTGCCCTCGGCCATCAGGTCCGCGCTGGGCGCCAGCAGGGGTAGCCAGGTGTCGTAGTAGTCGCGGCTGGCGAATTCGGCCTTGGGTACGCCCTGTGGCGGCCGGCGCACGGTGCCGATGCGCAACCCTTCATCGGCGGCTCGTGGAGTGCCCAGTTGGACGATGCTGATGCTCATCTCCCCTCCTCCTCAGCGGCTGCTGCCCGGCAGCACACGGAAATCCTCGCTTTCCTCCAGGGCCTGGAGCGCTTCCAGCAGGGCCGGCGGCGGCACCACCAGCTTGCGCTGCTCCAGGTCGAACCAGCCGGCGGTGGAGGTAACCCGCGCCGCCAGGATGCTGCCCCGATAGAACTCGTTGCGCAGCATCATCCGGCTGCCGTCTTCGGACAGGCCGGCCAGGCGCATGCTGATGTCCATCGCGTCCAGCAGATGGAATTCCCGGAAGTATTCGATCTCGTCCTTCATCACCACCGGCCCGAGGCGCAGGCGGTGGAACTCGGACATGGGGAAGCCGCGGTCGGCGAAGTACATCATGCGCACGTCGGCGGACTTGTCGAGGTAAGCGGTGTTGCGCATATGGGAGTTGAAGTCCATGTCGCCCCAACCGGCAATGAGGGTCTTCTGATACATGAGGAGGCTCCGCAGCAAGGGGTGTGGGGCTCACTTTATGGCCCATTACCCCTTTGCCATACTGGCGCGATTGACAACTTTGGTAGCGATCTCGCCATGAAGCTCACCGTCCTCGCCCTTGAGGGTGTGTTCGACACAGGCCTGGCCACCGTGCTCGACGCCCTTGCCACTGCCAACGAACTTTCCACCCTGCATGGGTTGCCCTGCCCGCAGTTCGAGGTGGCCCTGGCCGGGGTACGGCCGGAAGTGAACAGCTCCCTGGGTTTCGGCGTTCCGGTGCGACCACTGGCCGATTGCCCGACGCCGGAGTGGGTGATCGTCCCGGCCATGGGCTACAAGATGCCCGACCCATTGCAGCAAGCCCTGGCCCGACCTGACGTAGCCGATGCGGTTGTCGCCCTGCGCCGCTGGGCGGAAGGTGGCGCGCGAATCGCCGCAGCCTGCATCGGCACTTTCGTGCTGGCGGAAACCGGCTTGCTGGACGGACACGAAGCCACCACCACCTGGTGGCTGACACCGCTGTTCCGGCAACGTTATCCACAGGTGCAGCTCGACGCCGGCCGGATGATCGTCAGCTCCGGGCAATTGGTGACCGCCGGCGCCGCCCTCAGCCACCTGGACCTGACCCTCTGGCTCATCCGCCAGACCAGCCCGGAGCTGGCCGCCCTGGTAGCGCGCTACCTGATCGTCGACTCGCGGCCGTCGCAATCGGCCTATGCCCTCTCCGACCACCTGGCTCATGCCGACCCGCTGGTGCAACGCTTCGACCGCTGGGTACGCGAGCGCCTGGCCGAGGGGTTCAACCTCGATGCAGCCGCCAGCGAACTGGCCACCAGCAAGCGCACCCTCGCCCGGCGCATCCACGAAGTGCTGGGCAAGACGCCCCTGGCCTACGTTCAGGACCTGCGCATCGAACGCGCCGTGCACCTGCTGAAAACCAGCGAGCACAGCGTCGACCAGGTGGCCGGGCTGGTGGGCTACGCCGACGGCGTGACCCTGCGCACCCTGCTGCGCAAACGCCTCGGCAAGGGTATCCGCGAGCTGCGCGCCAGCTGAGCGGCGGGCGCTATTCGATCACTTGGGCAGTCCGAACCAGCAGGAAATGACCTTGAACTGCTCCGGGATGGGCGCCGTGACCGTTTCGAAGACGCGCCGGTATCCGGTAGAGAGAATCTGCCAGGCCCCGTCGCGCTTGACGTATTCGTCCTGGTAGAACGCCGTGCCGTGCACCATCCAGCCGTTCTCCGTGTCGATCACATGATCCTCAAGGTACCAGCTACCCCGGGCCCGATCGGGCGCGACCAACTCGATCTCCGGGTGGTGCCCCTGATGCTTGGACAGCAGGGTCGGACGGTCCATCAGCCCACGCAGCCCCTCTACAAAGCCGGCGCGACCGGAAAAGGCGTACTTGCCGCTGTCCAGCGCGGTGGTCACGTCCTCGGCCACACAGGTTTCGAACAAGGCCCAGTCATGGCAGTCGATCGCCCTGAAATAGCGGTACTTCAGCTGCTTGATCTGCTCGATTTCCAGAAGTGTTTCAACGGCGTCGGCCATCTCTGCTGCTCCATGTAAGGGGAGCGCCCAACCTAGCCGGCGCTACCCGGCCAATCATCGTCCGAGGAGACTAGCGCCCTGCGCGATGACCAATAGTCCGATCGGCCGATGCCCCTCTGCCCCGGCGATGCGAGTTTCCCCGCACCTGCAACCTAGCAGGACAAACGAGGAGGCTCATGGCATGTCCGAGGCATCGCACAAGCAAGCGCTCTATGAACTCGTCTGTCGTTACGCACAGGCGGTGGATAAACGGGATTGGACGGCACTGGCCCGCCTGTTCGCACCCGACGCAGTACTCAAAGGGCCCGGCTTCAGCTTCGACGGCGTTGACGCCATCGTCGCGGGAATGAACGGTCTGGGTCGCTACAGCGTCACCCAGCACCATGTCCACAACCACCTGGCGGAGGTGGAAGACCTCGAGGCGAGTGCCGAAACCTACTGCATCGCCAACCACATCTACGAAGCCGAGGGCGTCACCCGCAAGCTGGATTGGGGCATCCGCTACCGTGATCGCTTCGCCTGCATTGACGGTCTCTGGCGCATCACCTGTCGCGAGCTACTGCTGGACTGGTCCCAGGACCAGCCCTTGCCAGGAGCCAATCAGTGATCGGGGCCCTGAGCGGCAAGACTGCGCTGATCACCGGCGGCACCGGCGCCCTGGCCAGGGTTTGTGCCCTCGCGCTGATCAGGGACGGTGCCAGCGTGGTGCTGCTGGGCCGACGCGCCGAGGCGCTGGAGGCAGCCCGCAACGACCTGCTCGGGCAGGTGCCCGGCGCCCAGGTCGAGTGCTGCGTCGGCGACGCCTGTGAGGAAGCCGACTTGCTACGTGCGCTGGACCAGGCCTACGACCTTCACCAGCGCCTGGACATCCTGATCCCCACAGTGGGCGGTGGTGGCTTTCGCCCCCTGCTGCACCACGACGCCAAGAGCTTCACCGCCGAACTCGATGCAAACCTGATGAGCGCCTTCCTCGCCATCCGACATGGCGCCCCGCTGATGGCGCGCAACGGCGGCGGCTCCATCGTGTGCATCTCGTCCACGGCCGCGCAAATGACCTTCCGCTGGCTGTCGTCCTACTGCACCGCCAAGGCTGCCCTGGAAAGTCTGGTGCGCTGCGCTGCCGAGGAGCTGGCCAGCGCCGGCATCCGCGTCAACTCCGTGCGCCCCGGACTATTTCGCAGCGAGGCCACTGGCGCCCTGTTCGCCAGCCCCGAACTCTGCCGGCCGTTCCTCGACGAGGTACCGCTCGGCCGCCTCGGCACACCCGAGGACATCGCAGGGGCTGTGCGTTACCTGGCCGGCCCGGAATCGGTCTGGACCACCGGCCAGAGCCTGGCCATCGACGGCGGCAACGAACTACGCCGCAATCCCCACCTGGACGACCTTGTGGCGGCCATGTACGGCGCAGATGCCATACAGGACGCCCTGGCCGGTCGGGCCCCCTTGAGGAGAGCTGAATGAAACGTGTCCAAGACAAGGTCGTACTGATCACCGGCGCCGCCAGCGGCGTCGGCAAGGCCGATGCCCTTCTGCTGGCCGCCGAAGGCGCCCGCGTGGTGCTGGCGGACATAGACTGCGAGGCCGGCGCGGCCCTGGCCGCCGAGATCGGTGCCGCAGCCCTGTTCGTCGAACTCGATGTCGCCGAGGAACAACACTGGCAGCGGGCAATCGAGCAGACCCTGGCGACCTTCGGCCGCCTCGATGTGCTGGTCAACAACGCCGCCATCTGCCCCCTGGGTACGATCGAAGAGGCCAGCCTGCAGCAATGGCGCAACGTGATGCGGGTGAACGCCGATGGCTACTTCCTCGGCTGCAAGTACGGCATCGAGGCGATGAAGCGCAACGCCACCGGCGGCTCGATCATCATGATGTCCTCGGTCGCCGCCCTCGGCGGTCTGCCGCCCATGTGCGCCTACACCGGTTCCAAAGGCGCCGTCACCGCCCTGACCCGCAACGTGGCGATGCACTGCAAGAACAGCGGCTACCGCATCCGCTGCAACTCCATTCACCCCGACGGCATCTGGACACCCATGACCCAGTCCCTGGTGCCCAACCTCGATCCGGTGGCCCTGGGCATCGGCGACAACCCCATGGCACGCATGTGCATGCCGGAAGACGTGGCCAACCTGGTGCTGTTCCTCGCCTCGGACGAATCGCGCTTCGTCAACGGCGCCGAACTGCGCATCGACAACGCACAGACGATCTCCGGCATCGCCGGTTAATCCAATGATTCGGGAGCAAACAAGCATGAGCATGTTGCAAGGCAAGGTCGCCCTGGTGACCGGAGGCGGCCAGGGCGTTGGCCAGGGTATCGCCTACTCGCTGGCCGCCGAGGGCGCCAAGGTCGCAGTGGCCGGTCGCACCCGCGCCACTCTGGAAGAGACTTGTGCCGAAATTCGCCGCCGTGGCGGCACCGCCCTGGCGCTCGAATGCGATGTGATGAGCCCGGCGGATATCGATCGCTGCGTGGCCCAAGTGGTGGAGGCCTTCGGTGGCCTCAACATCCTGGTCAACAACGCCCACATCGTGCCGCTGGGCAGCATCCTCGAGGTGACGGACGAAGCCTTCATGAAGGGCATCGACTCAGGCCCCATGGCCACCCTGCGCCTGATGCGCGCCTGCTACCCGTACCTCAAGGGCGATGGCGCCGTGGTCAACCTGGCCTCCTCCGCCGCCGTGCGCTGGGACGCATCGGGCTACGGCCACTACGCCGCAACCAAGGAAGCCATCCGCTCGCTCAGCCGTGGGGCTGCCTGCGAATGGGGCGTGGACGGCATCCGCGTCAACGTCATCGCCCCCCACGCCCTATCCCCCGGCCTACGCGGCTGGATCGAAGCCAACCCGGTGGAGGCGGAAGCCTTCTTCAGCAGCATTCCGCTGCGCCGGGTGGGAGATTGTGAACACGACATCGGCCGCACCGTGGCCTTCCTGGTCAGCGACAACGCCCGCTATCTGACCGGCGCCACCATCCCGTTGGATGGCGGCCAGGCTTATTGGGGCTAAAGGAGAACGTCATGCAACGTCTGGCAAACAAAGTCGCCATCATCACCGGCGGCGCGCGCGGTATGGGCGCGCAAACCTCGCGTCTGTTCGTCAAGGAAGGCGCCACCGTCGTCATCGCCGACCTGCTGGAGGACGAAGGCCGCGCACTGGCGGCGGAACTGGGTGAGGCGGCCAGTTTCCGCCGCCTGGATGTCAGCAAGGAAGAAGGTTGGCAGCAGTTGGTCCGCGAAACCGTGGAGCGCCACGGCCGCATCGACGTGCTGGTGAACAACGCCGCCGTGCTGGTATTCGGCGCCATCGAAGAGTTGACCCAAACACAGTTCGAGCGCGCCCTGTCGATCAACCTCACCGGCACCTTCCTCGGCATCCGTAGCGTGGCGCCGATCATGCGCGAACAGCGCGCCGGCTCCATCGTCAACATCTCGTCCGTGGACGGCCTGCGCGGGGTCAACGCGCTGGCGGCCTACGTGTCGAGCAAGTGGGGCGTGCGCGGCCTGACCAAGGTTGCGGCGCTGGAACTGGGGCCCCATGGCGTGCGCGTCAACTCGGTGCATCCGGGTGGCGTCGATACCGTCATGTCCAACCCCACCGGTGCCTCGCGGGAAGAGCTGGCTCCGCAGTACCGCACCGTGCCGCAGCAACGCATTGGCGCACCGGAGGAGATCGCCCGCGCCACGCTCTTCCTCGCCAGCGACGAAGCCAGCTACTGCAATGGCAGCGAACTGTCGGTGGATGGCGGCGTGGCGGCCGGTTCCTATTACCCCGGCCTACCGGGCTCGCCGATCTGATTGGGGAAATGTGTCTAGTCCTGAAATAGGTTTACACCTATCAGGCTAAGCTCCAGACCTCAAAACGCCCGATGCACCGCAGCGGGCGTTTTGTATTGCAGGGCCTGGTGAGGGCGTTCCCGGTTATAGATATCCACGGCCTCGCGCACCATCCGACGGGCCTGTTCCAGGTGCGCTGGGGTGTGGGTC
>NZ_SSOH01000077.1:0-75853 GCF_029873155.1 Pseudomonas sp. BN515
GCTACGACTGCTACCAGAACGCCCTGGCCGAACGGGTCAACGGCATCCTGAAAAATGAACTGCTGACCCACACCCCAGCGCACCTGGAACAGGCCCGTCGGATGGTGCGCGAGGCCGTGGATATTTATAACCGGGAACGCCCTCACCAGGCCCTGCAATACAAAACGCCCGATGCGGTGCATCGGGCGTTTTGAGGCCTGGAGCTTAGCCTGATAGGTGTAAACCTATTTCAGGACTAGACAATCATGGTGCCGGTAAGAGGAATCGAACCCCCGACCTTCTCATTACGAATGAGCTGCTCTACCGACTGAGCTACACCGGCGTGCGGGGCGTAAGTTATCAACCCCGCAATGGCAATTCAATCATGTCATTCATCACGATCCATGGAAGCGAGCTGGGGGTACTTCTCCACCAACGCGTCAATCCCGTTCAGCGCCTCCCGATACAACTCCTCGCCATGCAATGACTTCAACCGCATGAGTTCGATCCTTGCCTGATCAGGGTGATTGTTCAAAGCAAGTGCTAACGCATAACGGAACAAGCAAGGCGGATAGGGATATCGATGAGCGATTTTCCGCATTTGCTCCAGTTGCCCCTCATCCATACCAGGAGCTGCTTCTGTCCGGGCAAAACGGAGAAACTCCCGCAACTGCGTCAGCAATACGATATCTGGTGCAGCCTGTTCTGCACGAAGATTTCCGATGCGAGAACTTTCGAAACGCATCAATCGATGATCTTCTTCGGCAATCCCATATTCCTGCCACACCCAACCCAACGATACAACGCCGAAGACCAGAACAAGGCCGCCCAGCCAACGAGGCAGAGCAAAGGCATTTGGCAGCCCCATATCCGCCTCAAGCATTCCAAGCAAAACCCCCGCCGGGATCAGAAAGTAAGCATATTCAAGGGGAAGCTCAAGCATTCCATGCAATAGTATCAACCCTACCGCCAAGACACCGAATACGCTTTCCTTCGACTTGGCCTTTATTGCCAGCCAACTAAACCAGCAGGCAAAGAACGCAACGATTGCCACGCCGATAACCGGCCCATTCCAGATCAGGATATCAAGAACGATGTTATGGCTGTGTTCCACAACCAGCGCAACCGGATAGACCAGCGATACGCCGATCTGCGCCACACTCACCTGGTTCCAGCCATATCCCCACGGACCACCCTGCATTACCGCCAGGATCATCTGCCACCAAAGATCCAATCGATGGAGAGCCTGCGCGTGCTTGGCCACACCTAGAGCGTACAAATGCAATATTTCTGCAATTTCAGGAAGCAGCAAGACAAATAGTGCATAAACAGCAGCCAATAAAATTACATGGAAAACCTTCAGCTGAAATTCCGCCCCCCTCGCCTTTACCCCCCACCAACCAACAAAGACCAATACTCCCATCCATGGCGTTCGAGACTCGGTCAGAGCCATACAGAAAAGCAACACAACGGCGACAAATGCTGCAGAAATCGCGGTAAACTTCCTGAACTCGTAAAGGTAGGCGAGAGCAGCCAATCCCAAACTCAATAAAGTCGCCAGATTATTCGGCTGAGCGAAATT
Organism: Pseudomonas sp. BN515; assembly: GCF_029873155.1. NCBI lineage: Bacteria > Pseudomonadati > Pseudomonadota > Gammaproteobacteria > Pseudomonadales > Pseudomonadaceae > Pseudomonas > Pseudomonas sp. BN515. Next base: position 1,562 of record NZ_SSOH01000077.1, read on the forward strand.
GGCGTATGGCCGCCCCTTGATCGGAAGATCCATGATCCAAACGGTTTCAGTCACACGCAACCACTGACCAACGGCCATCAGCGCAGAGATTGTCGCCCCCAGTAGAAAGGTCCAAGTGATTGCCAAATAGACCTGTTCTTTCGAATAGCTCGACAAACCCTTGCCTATCAAGACTGCGAGCGCCAATGCAACGATATAGGCAAAAGCAATCAATGCATCACCGGCGAAATATATCTTCCCCACCAAGAACTGAATCAATGGAATGCAGGCCACGACCAAGCCTGTGAGAGAAAGCCAGGAGACAGGAAATTGACCCGAATATAAAGCTGCGCAAAACAGCGCAAAAAGCGAAAGAAATGCCATGTAGTCGCTATAAAATGCGACCCAGGGAAAATAATGATTCGGCACCAGCCAGGAAAGCATTAACAGCAACATCCCCAGCCACAGAAACCTGTTCAATCTTCACTCCCCAAAAAAAAGGAGAGCATAGCTCTCCTTTTTTCACGTAACGTATAACTTTCGATTAATTAACCGCGGCAAGAGCCTGGACGGAACTCAGCCGGAATGGTACCAGCGCAGACCCAACGAACTACCGCTTGACCAGTCGTAGGAGCCACGATGGCAGTAGCACTGCTAGACGGAGTCAGAGTAATGGTGCCGGTCACGCCTTGGCCAAGGTTGCGAGAGGTGACGGTAACAACACCAGTGGTGCCCGCAGTAGTGACACTTTGCACGAACTGAGACGTAGGGGAAGCCGACTCGCAACCCCACTGGTTATTCGCTGGCAACGAGGCGGAGGTGCTCGACTGGAACACTTCGGTGATGGTAGTGCGGCAAGCGCTTGCTGCCAGAATCACTTCCGACACACGAGCACGGACAGTGTAATTCTGGTAAGCCGGCAGGGCGACCGCTGCCAGAATGCCGATAATTGCCACAACGATCATCAATTCGATGAGAGTGAAGCCTTTTTGAGCCTTCATAATTCATTTTCCCTCAAATGGTGGTTTCCAGGCCAATCGACCTACCCCACCTCTGCACACACCGTGCCACATTGGAAACAAGTAGCAACAAAGCAATTTCCGAGGACATTTATTGATCCCACCCAGACCATGTGTGACCACGTACACCAGCAACTGCCCATTTTTGTCACTCACGCACAGAGGATTTGGCGAGGCAATACAACTACGTTATAAGGCAGTGTTAATCCCTACCCGCCGACCTTCGCCATGACAGAAACTGCTCCCCCTCTCTCGGGACTGGCCAGACAACTGGTACTGATCAACCTTCTGGATGAACGAAGCGCTCTTCAGGCTCACGCCCAGGCGCAGCGGAACAAGATTCCGCTCATTACCTATCTAGTTCAGAACAAGCTGCTTAAAAGCCGCGTTCTGGCTGAAATGGCCGCCGAGCAATTTGGCGTCGCCTTTCTTGATTTGAGCAGCATCGATCGAGAGAGCCAACCTCGGGACCTGGTGAGTGAGAAGCTGGTACGCCAGCATCGTGCAATGCCTCTGTGGCGCAGGGGCAACAAGCTATTCATTGCCATATCAGACCCTACTAATCATCAAGCGGTCACTGACATACAGTTCAGTACTGGCCTCAATACTGAGGCCATCTTGGTAGAGGACGACAAGCTCGGCGACGCAATTGAAAAGTTTTTTGACAACGCCTCCAGCGGCATGGAGGACTTGGGTGATGTCGACCTAGACGGCCTTGATGTCGAAGCGGTGGACGAGGATAAGCAAGACGGTGGAAGCGTCGATGCTGACGACGCTCCAGTCGTGCGCTTCGTCAACAAAATGCTACTGGATGCCATCCGTGGTGGCTCGTCCGACTTGCATTTTGAACCCTACGAGCGCTCCTACCGGGTTCGTTTCCGTACTGATGGCATGCTGCACGAGGTGGCCAAACCGCCAATTCAGCTCGCTAGCCGTATCGCTGCGCGCCTGAAAGTCATGGCCGCTCTGGATATCTCCGAACGACGCAAGCCCCAGGACGGCAGGATCAAGATGAAGATTTCTAAAACGAAATCCATTGACTTCCGCGTCAACACCTTGCCCACCCTTTGGGGCGAGAAGATCGTGATGCGGATCCTCGACCCCACCAGTGCGCAGATGGGGATTGATGCTCTCGGTTATGAGGAAGATCAGAAGGAGCTTTACCTGGCGGCGCTGAAACAGCCACAAGGCATGATTCTGGTAACCGGCCCCACCGGCTCGGGTAAGACGGTTTCCCTCTATACCGGCATCAATATCCTCAACACCGTGGATATCAACATCTCCACCGCCGAAGACCCGGTGGAAATCAACCTGGAAGGCATCAACCAGGTCAACGTCAACCCCAAGCAAGGCATGGACTTCGCTCAAGCGCTACGTGCCTTCCTGCGTCAGGACCCGGACGTGATCATGGTGGGCGAGATCCGCGACCTGGAAACGGCGGAGATCGCCATCAAGGCCGCGCAGACCGGCCACATGGTGCTGTCCACCCTACACACCAACAGCGCCGCCGAAACCCTGACCCGCCTGCGCAATATGGGCGTGCCGGCGTTCAACATCGCCACCTCGGTCAACCTGATCATCGCCCAACGCCTGGCACGCAAATTGTGTGGCCAGTGCAAGAAGGAGCATGAGGTCCCACGGGAAACATTGCTCAAGGAAGGCTTCCCAGAAGATCGGATTGGCAGCTTCAAGCTATACAGCCCGGTGGGCTGCGAAAACTGCAACCAAGGCTACAAGGGCCGAGTCGGTATTTATGAAGTGGTTAAAATCACGCCGGCCATGCAGCAGCTTATTATGGAAGAAGGCAATTCCATCCAGATTGCCCAGCAGGCGCGCCGCGATGGCTTCAATGACCTGCGAACCTCGGGTCTGGTGAAAGCCATGAACGGCATCACCAGCCTTGAGGAAGTCAACCGCGTGACCAAGGATTAAGCATGGCGGACAAAGCGCTTAAAAACAGTACCTTCGCATGGGAAGGTACCGATAAGAAAGGCTCCAAGGTCAAAGGTGAAATTTCCGGCCAGAACCCTGCGCTGGTAAAAGCCCAGTTGCGCAAGCAAGGCATCAACCCGACCAAGGTACGCAAGAAATCCGCCTCCCTGCTTGGTGCTGGCAAGAAGATCAAGCCCATGGACATCGCCCTCTTCACTCGCCAACTGGCCACTATGATGAAGGCTGGCGTGCCCTTGATGCAGTCCTTCGACATCATTGGCGAAGGTTTCGAGAAGCCGGCAATGCGCACACTGGTGAACGAGGTCAAGCAGGAGGTCTCCTCTGGTAATAGCCTGGCTAACTCGCTGCGTAAAAAACCCGAATACTTCGACGAACTCTATTGCAACCTGGTGGACTCCGGCGAACAAGCCGGTGCGCTGGAGACGTTGCTGGATCGCATTGCCACTTACAAAGAAAAAACTGAGGCCCTGAAGGCCAAGATCAAGAAAGCAATGAACTACCCGATCGCAGTGATCGTGGTAGCGATCATCGTTTCGGCAATTCTGCTGATCAAGGTGGTACCCCAGTTCCAATCGGTATTTGCGAACTTTGGCGCCGAACTTCCGGCCTTTACACTTTTCGTCATCGGGCTCTCAGAACTCCTGCAAGAATGGTGGTTTATCGTACTAGCCGGATTCTTCGGAGTCGGCTTCGCCCTCCAGCAGGCACATGGGAAGTCGGAGAAGTTCCGCGATTGGCTTGACCACGCTGTACTGAAACTGCCAATCGTCGGCGACATCCTCTACAAGTCAGCTGTAGCCCGTTTTGCCCGCACCCTAGCAACCACCTTCGCTGCTGGCGTTCCCTTAGTGGACGCCCTCGAATCTGTGGCGGGTGCCAGTGGCAATGTGGTGTTCAAGAACGCGGTGATCAAGGTCAAATCTGACGTCTCGACAGGCATGCAGCTGAACTTCTCCATGCGCACTACCGGCGTCTTCCCCGCCATGGCCGTACAAATGACTGCCATTGGTGAAGAGTCCGGCGCTCTGGATGACATGCTCGATAAGGTCGCCAGCTTCTATGAGCAGGAAGTGGATAACGCCGTTGATGGCCTGACCTCGTTGATGGAACCCATGATCATGGCGGTCCTCGGCGTACTGGTCGGTGGCCTGATCATCGCCATGTACCTCCCCATCTTCCAACTCGGCAACGTCGTCTAAAAAATGCAGTTGATCGACTTTCTGGCCAGCCACGCGCTGGCCTTTGTTTTATGCGCGCTCCTGCTCGGCTTGCTGGTGGGCAGTTTCCTCAACGTGGTGATCCACCGCCTGCCGGCGATGATGATGCGCGACTGGCAGGAACAGGCCCGCGAGGCTCTGAGCTTGCCAGCCGAGCCGAAAGGGCCGGTGTTCAACCTCATCCTGCCGAACTCCCGCTGCCCCCATTGCAGCCATGAGATCCGCGCCTGGGAAAACATCCCGGTGGTGAGTTACCTGGCGCTTGGTGGAAAGTGCTCCTCCTGCAAGGCCCCCATCAGCAAACGCTACCCCCTGGTGGAACTGTTGTGCGGCGTGCTATCTGCCTATGTGGCGTGGCACTTCGGGCTCAGCTGGCAGACCGGCGCTTTCCTGGTGCTGACCTGGGGCCTGCTGGCGATGAGCATGATCGACGTCGACCATCAGCTGCTACCGGATGCGCTGGTCCTGCCGCTGCTCTGGCTTGGCCTGATCCTCAATAGCCAGGGCCTGTTCGCCAGTCTGGAGGACGCGCTCTGGGGCGCTGTCGCCGGCTATATGAGCCTCTGGTCGGTGTACTGGCTGTTCAAGCTGGTGACCGGCAAGGAAGGCATGGGCCACGGCGACTTCAAATTGCTGGCGATGCTCGGTGCCTGGGGTGGCTGGCAGGTGCTGCCGCTGACCATCCTGCTGTCGTCCCTGGTGGGCGCCGTACTGGGCGTGATCATGCTGCGCCTGCGCAACCAGGACACCGCCACTCCCATTCCCTTTGGTCCTTACCTGGCGATTGCCGGCTGGATTGCGCTGCTCTGGGGTGATCAAATAACGGCGACCTATCTGCAGTTCGCCGGTTTCAAATGAACAAACCCTGGATCCTTGGCCTCACGGGCGGCATCGGTAGCGGCAAGAGCGCCGTAGCCGCCCATTTCAGCGACCTTGGTGTGCATCTGGTAGATGCCGACCAGGCCGCACGCTGGGTAGTGGAGCCCGGTCGCCCCGCCCTGGCGAAAATCGCCGAACACTTTGGCAATGAAGTACTGCAGGCGGATGGCCAGCTTGACCGCGCAGCCCTGCGCCAGCGCATCTTCGAGAACGCGGATGAACGCCGCTGGCTGGAAAGCCTGCTGCACCCGCTGATTGGCCAGGAGATCAGTCAGTACCTGGCGCGCGCCGAGTCGCCATACGCAATTCTCGTCTCGCCATTGCTGATCGAGTCCGGCCAGCATCGCCTCACCCAGCGCGTGCTGCTGGTGGACGCTCCGGAAACCATGCAGATCCAGCGCACCATGCAACGGGACAAAGTGCCCGAGGAGCAGGTCCAAGCCATATTGAAGGTCCAGGCCAGTCGTGAAGAGCGCCTGAAGCACGCCCACGACGTACTGCTCAACGACCGCGGCCTGGATTGGCTGCGCGCCGAAGTGGAGCGCCTGCACAACTTCTACCTGACCCTGCGAGGAGGCCAACCATGAGCCAACCCGTCACTGTGGAGTGCCCGACCTGCGGCGCTCCAGTGGAATGGGGCCCGCAAAGCCCTTCCCGCCCCTTCTGCTCCGAACGCTGCAAGCTGATCGATCTTGGCGCCTGGGCCGCCGAGGAGCACGCGATCCCTGGCGACAATCTGGAAGACGATCTGTTCTCCGGCGACCTACCGCCGCGCGAACATTGATCCAGCGACTCAGGGGCGCATGAAGCTGTAATCGCGCTCCGGGTCGAGGTTTTCCGCCAGGAAGGTCAGCTCCTGAGCCAGATCGTCTGCCGGGCGCAGCTTCGCGCTGTGCTCGACCACCGCGCTCAGCAAAGCGCGCAATACCAACTCCTCGCTGAAACCGTCCTGCTTCGCCGCTTCCAGACTCTGTCCCAAGGCGGCCCTTGCCCAATCGTGAATTCCCATGCTGCCTGATCCCGTGCTGGTGGATGAAGGAGCCATCCACCCTACGGAGAGCCGTGTGGCGGAAACCATGATTCAGATCAGGCGCCTGGACGGAATGGAGCGGACGAATCCGCCATCATCAACGGGATTCATCGTCCTTCCAGGGTGCCTGGAGGTAACGGGTGCGGTTGAAGGTTTCCAGCCAATCCGGGCAGAACACCACCAAGGCTGTCACTGCGGTGCCGTTGATGAAGGCTTCGGGAAACATCACCAGCCAGAGATAGCCGATGAAATCTTCAAGCCAGGGCGGCATCGGGAAGATCCCGTCCACCCATAGCAACCCCAGCCCGATCAGCACGCAAAGCAATGCAGCCAGGGCCGCCGGGAAGAAGCCGCAGCAGAAGATGTACACGAACAGGTTGCGCGGCTGGTAATGCTCGACCCACTTGGCGCATAGCTCGGTGACGAGCACCGGCAGCAGCACCAGCAAAGCACCATTGACGCCCAACGCCGCCAGATCCTGCTTGCCCAGCGCCAGCAGGCCAAGTTGGGCTACCAGGCCGCCCAACACCGCCAAAGGCCAATCCAGCAGTAGGGTTACCGCGGTCAGGCCGATGAAGTGATAGGACACACCGGACTCGAAGTCCCGCCGCATCAGCCAGAGCAGAAAGAGCGCCAGTACCGTACCGAATAACAGATGCTGGCGACGAAAATCGCTGAACAGTTCGACCCAAGGCGCGCGCCATACCGCCCAGGCGATGGCGGGCAAGTAGATTGCCCAGCCGAGCCCCAGGGTTTCTGTCGACAGGAGTTCAGCGGAGATCACGGCGCCAGGGACTCCAGTGCGGCGCGCAGGGCCGCAGCATCACTGAACTCCTTCTGCTCGGTGAGCCTGCCATGGTCAAGCTTCAGCCAGAGCACGCTGGACTCGCTCCCCGGATAACGGCTGACGACGCGAGACTCGCGATCAAGCAGGACGCGATAGCTGTAGTCGCGCATGGCAGGCACCGCGAAGAGCGAAGAGATCATCGACGGCATGCGGCTGATGTCAGCCACGAAGACGGCATGGCGCGCCTCGAGGTAACCCTTGGGTTGCCCCTCCAGCGCGGCCTTCACCAGCTTGCCGCCATCCATGCTCCGCGCCACCAGCAATACCTGCAGCCCGTCGTCCAGGCTGTAGGGCTGATCGTACTGGTCCAGCAGGGTCCAGGGCGCCAATCGCTCACCCACTTCCAGGGCATGGCTGAAGGTGGCCAACAAACCCAGAATCAAGCCAACGCAAATCCGCATCGATTCAGTCTCCAGTAGTCGAGTAGACCCGAATGTCCTCACGCTCAGACCAGCCCCGCTGCATCTGCCAGAAGGCCAGCGCCTCGGGCGCATCCTCCAGGACGAATACATGGGACTTGCGAATGCCCAGAACAGTCAGGCGTCGCAGTGCTTCCTGCAGCAAGGCCCGGGCCCAACCCTTGCCGCGGAATGGTAAGTCGACCACCAAGTGCTGCAGGTAGCCACGGCGTCCGTCATGGCCCACCAGCAGGCTGCCGGCCACCCGCCCGTGATCATCCTCAAGCAACAGGCAAAGATCGGGATTGCGCTGCAGATAGGCGCAGAACGGTTCCAGCTCGTCCTCCGCGCGCAAACGGATTCCCGGCGTGCGGCGCCAGAGCGCGAGCAAGGCAGCATGATCAGCGGCGGTGACGGGGCGAATGCGCATCGAGGGCTCCGGGCAGGTCCTGAAAGTTTACACCGCGCTCATATCAGACAAGCTGCGCGCATTTGTCGCGACGGTGCCGCCGCTGGCGCTTCGGGCTACCCAGAGCACTGGCCGGGAGGCTAAGCTGCGGGACATGAACGAGTCCGACTATCTGCGCCTGCTGACGCGGCAGGCCGAGCAAGCCAACGACTTTCTGTCGAATGCGCGCAAGTGGGAACGCGAGCGCTGGGTCTGCCAGCGACTTCTGCAGGCGCTCAACCTGCCCTATCGACTCGATGATTTCAGCACCGGCCAGGAGCCTCCGGATGTGCAATTCCGCGAGGCCAACTTCGAAGTGTTCTTCGTACTGGATGAAGGACGTCGCCTCAACGAGGAATGGCGCGCCGAACTGGAGCGCCGACGCAGTGCCTTTTCCCTTGCCCAACTGGTACGCCGGGAAGGCCGCCCCAAGCGCATCGCCGCCGCCGAACTCCAGGCGCGCCTGGCACCAACCTTGCGCAAGAAGGCTCGCAACTATGGTGAGCGCGGACTCGACCTCGGTGATCTCGATTTGCTCGCCTTCGTCAATCTCAAACGCGCCACGCCGGACTTCAACAGCCCTTTTCCACCACCCACGGAATACCTGCGCCAGGGCTGGCGTTCGTTGTCGCTGGTGGGGCCGAATTTCGCTCGGGTACTGTTCGCCCACGGGGACGCACCCGACTTCCTGCGCAGCAACCTTGGCCGGACCATTCTTTTCGATGTTGGAATCGGCCTGTAGAGGGCAGCACGCAAATTTCCCTCGCCGCGCGTTGAGCCCCTGTGAATTCGCCGGCTAGAATGCCAACCACTCCAAAGTCGAGGCCTCCATGCCCAGCCGCCTGACGCCAGAAGACCAGCAAAAGGTCGACCAGTACCTGAACCTTCCCCAGCACCAGGTGGAACGCCAGCCGTTCCGCCCATGGCGCCTGCTGTGGATAACGCTGGCCATCGTCGTCGCCCTGGGCATCCTCAGCCGCCTCCTGAGCCGACTGGTGCTATGAGCTGCCTCCTGCGCTCGCCCTCGGCGAAAAAGAATTCCTATAGCCTTGCGAGACTTTCCCATGTCCCATCGTATCGTGATCGTCGGCGGCGGCGCCGGCGGCCTGGAGCTCGCTACCCGTCTGGGTAGAACCCTCGGCAAGAAAGGCCTGGCCAAGATTGTCCTGGCCGACGCCAACCTCACCCATATCTGGAAACCCCTGCTTCACGAAGTGGCCGCCGGTTCGCTCAACTCCACCGAGAACGAGCTGAACTATGTGGCCCAAGCCAAGTGGAACCACTTCGAGTTCCAGCTGGGCCGTATGAGCGGGCTCGACCGCAAACGCAAGGTCATCCAGTTGGCCGCCACCCATGACGAGGACGGGCGCGAACTGGTGCCTGCGCGCGAACTGGCCTACGACAGCCTGGTTCTCGCCGTCGGCAGCACCACCAATGACTTCGGCACTGAAGGCGCGGCTCAGCACTGCATCTTCCTCGACACCCGTGAACAGGCCGAACGCTTCCACCGCAAGCTGCTTAGCCACTATCTTCGCGCCCATGCCCAACAGGATGCCAACGAGCAGATCAGCGTTGCCATCGTTGGTGCCGGTGCCACCGGCGTTGAACTGGCCGCCGAGTTGCACCACGCCGCCCACGAGCTCGCTGCATACGGACTGGATCGCATCCAGCCGGAAAACATGCGCATCACCCTGATCGAGGCCGGTCCACGCGTGCTGCCAGCCCTGCCCGAGCGCATCAGTGCTCCAGTTCACAGCACCCTGGAAAAACTTGGCGTCACCGTAATGACCGGCGCGGCAGTCAAGGAAGTGACCGCCGATGGCCTGCTTACGGCGCAAGGCGAGAAGATCCCCGCCAGCCTAAAAGTCTGGGCTGCGGGCATTCGCGCGCCCGCGCTTCTGAAGGATCTGGACGGACTGGAAAGCAACCGCATCAACCAGCTCGTTGTGCGCCCCACCCTGCAAACGACCCGCGACGACGACATCTTTGCCTTCGGCGACTGCGCGGCCTGTCCGCTGGGTGACGGCACCGATCGCAACGTGCCTCCTCGCGCCCAGGCGGCGCACCAGCAAGCCTCGCTGCTGGTGAAGGCCTTCAAGCTGCGCCTGCAGGGCCAGCCGCTACCGGACTATCAGTACAAGGACTACGGCTCGCTGATCTCACTGTCGAGCTTCAGCGCCGTCGGCAACCTGATGGGCAATCTCATGGGCAGCGTGAAGCTGGAAGGCTGGCTGGCGCGGATGTTCTACATCTCGCTCTATCGCATGCACCAGATGGCGCTGTACGGCGCTTTCCGCACCTTCCTGCTGATGCTCAGCGACCGTATCGGCCGCAGCACCGACCCGCGCCTGAAACTGCACTGACAGGGACCGGGCAAGGTGGAAGTCCACCTTGCCCGGCATATGGCAATGCCAGCCGGCGCGCCGGAAGAATTGCGGAAAACAAAAAAGCGGTAAGGCTTTCGCCTTACCGCTTCTTCGGACCTCCCGAGAGGTCTTGTATGGTGGGTCGTGTAGGATTCGAACCTACGACCAATTGGTTAAAAGCCAACTGCTCTACCGACTGAGCTAACGACCCAAATTTGAGGTGGTCGGGGTAGAGAGATTCGAACTCCCGACATCCTGCTCCCAAAGCAGGCGCGCTACCGGACTGCGCTATACCCCGTCTGGAAGTTGGCTCCGCGACCTGGACTCGAACCAGGGACCCAATGATTAACAGTCATTTGCTCTACCGACTGAGCTATCGCGGAACTTCGATCTTCCAACTCTTCTTCGCTTCGCTGTTTGCTTTAGCGCTTCAGAGGCGCGCCATTTTACGGATAGCGAACAAGCTGTCAACCCCTAAAAAAACGAATTCCGACAATGATTTGCAGAAAGCCGCCCGAGTGCTATACCTGACCCGTGGCGAGATCGTTGCAGGTCGTGGTCGCGGCCTGTCTCTCTACAGGACGGCTATGAGCAATCAGGATCGACCCCCACCCCCTCCAGGCCCCGTGACGACCCTGGCCAGCCGCGGCATACAGCCGCGCTTCGGTGATTTGGTACAAAGCTGCCGCAAGCTGGTGATGAACCGGCTGGCGGAGCATATGACCAATGTTTTCGGCAAGGTGGACGACACCCTCTTCGAATGCGCCGAAAAGGCCGAGAACAATCAGGTCCAGACCCTCTTCTTCGACAGCATGCGGGATATCCGCAAGCAGCGCCCGCAAATAGAACGTCTTTACCACCAGCGCATCGCCAAGAGTTTCGAAGATTTTCTCGGCGGCAAGCTGAAGGCTGGACCGAATGCCGGCGAGTTGGACGCTGACAATCTGGAACTGATAGAGAACGACGAATACGAGGAAAGCCTGCTGGTCACCAACATGGTCAGCCGGGTGAAGGCGCGGTGTTCACAATCCCTGTTCGCCCTCGACCAGCGCCTGGCGGTACTCAATGGCGGGCGCAAACTGGCGGATGACGACAATCCCTTCGGGCCGCAGGCCGTCGCACTCGCCTTCCGCGAAGCGCTCGAACCCTGCCCCTTCCCGCTGCGGATCAAGACCATCCTCTATATGCTCTTCGACCAGCACGTGATGCACGGTCTGGACAACATCTATGAAGCACTCAACCAGAGGCTGATCCAGGCCGGCATACTGCCCAACCTGAAGTACAGTGTGCAGCGCTCGGCCTGCGCACCGAGCCCTTCTTCGCCGGCCGCCGACCAGAAGCCCTCATCCGAACAGGCTGCGCAGGCACCCGGCCCCCTGGACCTGAGCGGGGCACCACCCAGCGACCCGGGCCAACTATTCAGTGGCCTGGCCACTTTGCTGGGTGAACGCCGTCAGCACCACAGCGACGCGCCACTGCCCGGTGGTACACCAAGTATTTCGAGCTTCGCCCCACGCGGCGCGACCCGTACCTACAGCGCGGCAGAATTGCTGGAAGCCCTGAACCGCTTGCAGCAGCAGTCCGCCCAGGACCTCGCCAGCAAACTGCGCCAGCCGCAGCGCGTTGAAGGCCTGAAAGCCGACCTGCAACAGCAATTGGAGAGCCACAGCAGCCTGCCGGGCCAGCAGAAACTCTCGGATTACGAAGCCGACGTGATCGACCTGGTGGGGATGCTCTTCGACTTCATCCTCGATGACGACAATCTCTCCGATGTCTACAAGACCGCCCTCTCCCACCTGCACACGCCCTACCTGAAGGTTGCGCTGCAGGACAAGGCGCTCTTCACGCAGCACCATCACCCCGCCCGGCGCTTGCTCAACAGCATGGCCCAGGCCGGCGTGCTTTACGCCAGCGAAGGTGAAGAACGCGGCCTGCTGGCGAAGATGCATTGGGTCGTGGAACGCGTCGTCCATGGTTTCAGCGGCGACCTGCTGTTGTTCGACAGCCTGCTGGATGAGTTCAACGAATACATCGGCACACTGCGGCACAAGGTGGAACTGCGCGAACAGCGCGCCGTGGAAGCCGCCAAAGGGCGCGACAAACTGCTGGGAGCCCGTCAGCAGGCCGTCGACACGGTGGGACGCCTTCTGGTGGACCGCGAACTGCCCGGCATGATCCAGCACTTTCTCGAACTCACCTGGACTGACGTGCTGGTCTTCGTACTGCTCCGCCATGGCGAGCGCAGCGGTGAATGGCAACGCTCGGTGGAAGTCGCCGAGCAACTGGCCTGGAGCGGCACTCCGCTGGACGCCAACGGCCGGGCCCGCCTGCAGCAGCTGCGCATTCCCATGCTGGAAGACTTGCGCAAAGGCCTGGAACTGCTGGGTGGCTATCACGAGGACGGCATCCGCCGCCTGCTTCAGGATCTGGTCGCCTGCCAGCATGCGGTCCAGTCGCAGCAGCCCCAGGTGGCGGCACGCATAGAAAGCCCGCTACCGGAGAGCAAGCTGGGCGAGATGCTCGGAGAAGACGCCGAGCTGGCCAAGGCCCCGCAGCCGGCCAGCCTGTCCAGCCGCGCGCAGGCACTGATCAAGGAACTCGCGGGCGTCGAATTCGGCACCTGGTTCGAGTTCATCGATGGGCCGGAAACCCGCGCCCTCAAGCTGTCCTGGTACAGCCCGACCACTCGCAATTACATGTTCGTCGACCACAGCGGCCAGCGCGTAGCAATCATGCCTATTACCCAGTTGGCCCTGGACATGGAGCAAGGACTGGCACGCCTGGTCCCGCCGGAACGCAATATCCCGCTGGTGGATCGCGCCCTGGGCGCCATCTACCGGGTACTGCAACGCTTTACCGGCCGCACCGCCTGAGCCCGCAGCAGGAGTTCACCATGGAAGAACGTCGCCAGCACAGCCGCTTTGCCACAGAGCTGCAGCTGGAAGTATTCGATCTGCATTCAGGACAGCGCCTGGGGCGTATCGTCGACCTGTCGATGGACGGTTTCATGCTGCTGAGCGAATTGCCGCTTGCCGCCGACTCGGTTTGGGAATGCCGGCTCGTGCCTCTGACCTGGGTGGAAGGACTCAAAGAAATCCGCCTGGGCGCGGACTGCCTGTGGACTCGCATGGCCGAGGACCAGCGCAATTGCTGGGCAGGCTTTCACATCATCGACCTGGCCGAAGATCAGGCCACCGTCCTGGAAGACCTGCTGCAGTCCATTCGTACGCCATAGCGCAAACGATGAAGATGAAAAAGCCCCGCAGTGCGGGGCTTTTTCGTGAGTGCTGCCGATCAGCTGAAGAGGATCTCGTCGCCCTCAACCCTCGCAGCAACGGTGGCACCCGGCGCGAACTGGCCAGCCAGGATCTGCTGGGCCAACGGGTTCTCGATCCAGCGCTGGATTGCCCGCTTCAGCGGACGCGCACCGTAGACCGGGTCGTATCCAACTGCAATCAGCTTATCCAGAGCTTCGGGGCTCAGCTCCAGACTCAGTTCACGCTCGGCCAGGCGTTTGCGCAGACGCTGCAGCTGGATCTCCGCAATACCGCCTATCTGGTCACGACCCAGGGGTTCGAACACCACCACTTCGTCGATCCGGTTGATGAACTCGGGACGGAAATGCGCACTTACCGCATCCATCACCGCGGCGCGCTGCGCCTCACGGTCGCCCACAAGCTCCTGAATCTGCGCGGAACCCAGGTTGGAGGTCATCACCACAACCGTATTGCGGAAGTCCACGGTACGGCCGTGACTGTCGGTCAGGCGACCATCTTCCAGCACCTGGAGCAATACGTTGAATACGTCCGGATGGGCCTTTTCCACCTCGTCCATCAGCACCACGGAATAGGGTTTGCGACGCACGGCTTCGGTCAGGTAGCCGCCTTCCTCATAACCGACGTAGCCCGGAGGAGCGCCGATCAGGCGAGCCACGGAGTGCTTCTCCATGAACTCGGACATGTCGATGCGCACCAGTGCTTCCTCGGTATCGAAGAGGAACTCGGCCAGCGCCTTGCACAGTTCGGTCTTGCCCACGCCGGTCGGGCCGAGGAACAGGAAGGAACCGCTCGGGCGATTCGGATCGGCCAGGCCCGCGCGGGAACGACGCACCGCGTTGGCAACGGCAACGACCGCCTCGTGCTGGCCGATGACCCGCTTGTGCAGGCCGTCTTCCATGTGCAGGAGCTTCTCCCGCTCACCTTCCATCATCTTGGCCACCGGGATGCCGGTCCACTTGGAGACGACTTCGGCGATCTCTTCGTCGGTCACCTTGTTGCGCAGCAACTGGTTCTCGGTCTTGCCGTGCTGGTCGACCATCTGCAGGCTGCGCTCGAGGTCCGGGATCACCCCATACTGCAGCTCAGCCATGCGTTGCAGGTCACCCTTGCGGCGGGCAGCCTCCATGTCCTGGCGCGCCTGTTCGATTTTCTGCTGGATCTGCGCCGAGCCTTGTACTTCGGCCTTCTCGGACTTCCAGATTTCCTCCAGGTCGGCGTATTCGCGCTCCAGACGGGCGATGTCCTCCTTCAGCTTCTCCAAACGCTTCAGGGCGGCGTCATCGTCCTCCTTCTTCAGTGCTTCCTGCTCGATCTTCAGCTGGATCAGGCGGCGCTCCAGGCGGTCCAGGGCTTCAGGCTTGGAGTCGATCTCCATGCGGATGCGGCTGGCCGCTTCGTCAATGAGGTCGATGGCCTTGTCCGGCAATTGGCGGTCAGTGATGTAACGGTGTGACAGCTTGGCCGCGGCGATGATCGCGCCGTCGGTGATGGTCACGCCGTGGTGCACCTCATAACGCTCCTTGAGGCCGCGCAGGATGGCGATGGTGTCTTCTTCACTCGGCTCATCCACCAGCACCTTCTGGAAGCGGCGTTCCAGCGCGGCGTCCTTCTCGATGTATTGGCGATACTCGTCCAGGGTGGTGGCGCCAACGCAGTGCAGCTCACCGCGGGCGAGGGCCGGCTTGAGCATGTTGCCCGCATCCATGGCGCCTTCGGCCTTGCCGGCGCCGACCATGGTGTGCAGTTCGTCGATGAACAGAATGACCCGGCCTTCCTGCTTGGACAGTTCGTTGAGTACGCCTTTCAGGCGCTCTTCGAACTCGCCACGGAACTTGGCACCCGCGATCAGCGCCCCCATGTCCAGGGCCAGCAGGCGCTTGTCCTTCAGGCCGTCAGGCACTTCGCCGTTGACGATGCGCTGGGCCAGGCCTTCGGCGATGGCGGTCTTGCCGACGCCAGGCTCACCGATCAGCACGGGGTTGTTCTTGGTACGGCGTTGCAGGACCTGGATGGTGCGACGGATCTCGTCGTCACGGCCGATGACCGGGTCCAGCTTGCCGTCTTCGGCGCGCTTGGTCAGGTCGACGGTGAACTTGTCCAGCGCCTGGCGGGATTCTTCGATGTTGGGGTCGTTCACGGCCTGGCCGCCACGCAAGTTGGCGATGGCGTTCTCCAGCGCCTTGCGGGTCACGCCCTGGCCAAGCAGGAGCTTGCCGAGACGGGTGTTTTCGTCCATCGAGGCGAGCAGCACCAGCTCACTGGAGATGAACTGGTCGCCCTTCTGCTGGGACAGGCGATCGGCCTGGTTGAGCAGGCGCGCCAGGTCCTGGGACAGGTTCACGTCGCCGGTGGGATTCTGGATCTTCGGCAGATGATCGAGTTCGCGGGTCAGGCCCTGACGCAGGGCCACCACGTCGAAGCCCACCTGCATCAGCAGGGGCTTGATCGATCCGCCCTGCTGGTCGAGCAGGGCCAGTACCAGGTGTACGGGTTCAATGGCCGGGTGGTCATGGCCAACTGCCAGGGACTGGGCATCGGAGAGCGCCAGTTGCAGTTTGCTGGTCAAACGGTCTATTCGCATGGGTTCGTCCTTCCTTCAGATAGCGGGCGGCGCGGTGACGGCACCAGATACGAAAAGCCCGCCGGGATGAAGCTTAGATAGGGACGATTCTGTGCGATTCAACCTTTCCAGATTTGATCGGGATCATGGGGCCGACTGGACAGCTGGCTGCGGGAACGAATTCATTCACGCCGCCAGCGAGGTGGAAAACCTCAGTCGGCCAGCCAGACGAGGCTGGCAAAGCGGCCCGTGCGAGAGGCGCGGCGATAGGAATAGAAACGCGGATCGCTGACGGTGCAGAAGCCGCCGCCATATACCGCGTGGATGCCGCGTGCGGCCAGCCGGATGCGTGCCAGTTGGTAGATATCGGCCATGTGCTTCCCTTCGTTGACGCTGGGCCGGAAGGCCTCGCTCGCTTCGGGATGACTGGCAATGAAGGCTTCACGCACCTCGGGACCGACCTCGAAGGCCGTCGGGCCGATGGCCGGGCCGAGCCAGACCAGCACCTCTTCCGCCGGCAAGGCAAGCGCATCCAGGGTCGCCTCCAACACGCCATTGGCCAGGCCACGCCAACCGGCGTGGGCAGCCGCGACCTTGCTACCGGCGCGGTCGCAGAACAGCGCCGGCAGGCAGTCGGCCGTCAGAACCGCGCTGGCGACGCCGGGTTCCGCAGTCCAGCTGGCATCCGCCTCGTCCACGCGACCGGGATCGGCCTGCACGACATGCACGCCATGCACCTGGCTCAGCCAGGCAGGCCGGCACGCCAGGGTAGAGGTCAGCACCTGGCGATTCCTATCGACGGCGAGTGGATCGTCGCCAACGTGGCTGCCGAGGTTCAGGCCCTCGAAAGGAGGCAGGCTGAAGCCACCATCGCGGGTGGTGACACAGGCCTTCACCCGCGCAGGCGCAGGCCAATCGGGCTTCAGCCAGTTGCTCATTGCTCGAAAGACTCGCGATCCTGGCGCAGCAGGCTGAGCAGCCAGACGAAATCGTCAGGCAGCGGGGACTCCCACTTCATACGCTCGCCGCTTACCGGGTGGTCCAGTTCAAGGAAGCGCGCATGCAGGGCCTGGCGCGGGAATTCCTTGAGGGTCTGGATCAGCGTTTGGTTCGCTGCCGGCGGAATGCGGAAACGACCGCCGTAGACGGGGTCGCCCACCAACGGGTAGTTCACATAGGCCATGTGCACGCGAATCTGGTGGGTACGGCCGGTTTCCAGCTTGACGCGGGTGTGGGTATGCGAGCGGAAGCGCTCCAGCACGCGATAGTGGCTGACGGCGGGCTTGCCGCCGGCAACGACGGCCATACGCTGGCGCTGCTGGCCGTGACGACCGATGGGAGCATCCACCTTGCCACCGGAGGTGATCACGCCGACCACCACTGCTTCATAGATGCGGCTCACGCTGCGCGCCTGAAGCTGTGCCACCAGGCTGGTGTGGGCTTCAAGGGTCTTGGCCACCACCATCAGGCCGGTGGTGTCCTTGTCCAGGCGATGGACGATGCCCGCTCGCGGCACATTCTCCAGCCCCGGCACATGGTGCAGCAGGGCATTCAGCAAGGTGCCGTCGGCATGCCCTGCGGCCGGATGCACCACCAGGCCGGCAGGCTTGTCCAGCACCAGCAGGTGCTCATCCTCGTAGACGATGTCGAGCTCGATGTCCTGGGCCACCCACTCGCCCTGGGCCTCCTGCTCGGCATTCAGCTCCAGCTGAGCGCCGCCGTACACGATGTCGCGCGGACGCAGCACGCTGCCGTCAACGGTCAGGAGCCCGTCCTTGATCCAGCCGGCGAGGCGGGAACGGGAGTGCTCGGAAAAAAGTTGTGCAGCGACCTGATCGAGACGTTGCCCACCCAATTCGGACGGGACCTCGGCGCTGAGTTGAATGACCTGCTTGGTATTAGAAGACATGCTCGGGAACGGAGGGGGCGCAGCCTTTGGTTTCGGTTGCGCGCTTGTGGTTAAATACCGCGTCTTTGTCCCGGGGGTTCCGGGGCGCCCATCATAACAGGACGGCTCCAGCCAAGACAGCCAGCCGTCACAGGGACGCAAGCCGCCATGCAAGTGAAACACCTGCTGCTGATCGCCACTCTCGCCCTCGCCGCCGCCTGTTCCTCCAATAAGGAAGTGGTGGACGAGAACCTGAGCGAAGCCGAGCTGTATCAGCAGGCCCAGGCCGATCTGGACAACAGCAGCTACACCCCCGCCATCGCCAAGCTCAAGGCCCTGGAATCCCGCTATCCCTTCGGCCGCTACGCCGAACAGGCCCAGCTCGAGCTGATCTACGCCTATTACAAGAACGTCGAACCGGAAGCTGCCAAGTCCGCCGCCGAGCGCTTCATCCGCCTGCACCCGCAGCACCCGAACGTTGACTACGCCTACTACCTGAAAGGCCTGGCCTCCTTCGAACAGGACCGTGGCCTGCTGGCACGCTTCCTGCCGCTGGACATGACCAAGCGTGACCCGGGCGCCGCCCGCGACTCCTACAACGAGTTCGCCCAGCTCACCAGCCGCTACCCGAACAGCCGCTACGCCCCGGATGCCAAGCAGCGCATGATCTACCTGCGCAACCTGCTGGCCGCCTACGAAATCCACGTTGCCCACTACTACCTGACCCGCGAGGCCTACGTCGCCGCCGCCAACCGCGGTCGCTACGTCGTGGAAAACTTCCAGGAAACCCCCGCGGTGGGTGATGGCCTGGCCGTAATGGTCGAGGCTTACCAGCGCCTGGGCCTGAACGAGCTGGCTGCTTCCAGCCTGGAAACCCTGAAGCTGAACTACCCGGACCACCCGACCCTGGTCGACGGCCAGTTCGTTCCGCGCGAAGAAGAAGCCGACAACCGCTCCTGGCTGGCCAAGGCAACCCTGGGCCTGATTGAGAGCGATGCGCCGCTGCCCCCGGGCGAAACCCGCGCCGCCCAGGACGTGATCAAGCAGTACGAAGACGCCAAGGAACAGATCCCGGAAGAGCTGCTGCCGGAGAACCAGGACGAAGTGCAGGAAGAACAGCACGAGTCCGAAGCCAACCAGAACGACCGTTCCTGGTTCAGCTACATGACCTTCGGCCTGTTCGACTGAGCGACGCCGCGATAAAGGAAGGGAGGCCAATGGCCTCCCTTCTTCGTTTCAGCCCTGCCTCAATCTCCCAACCGCCATCCCGAAGTGATGGGATAGCGCCGGTCCCGCCCGAAGCCCCGCTGCGTCACCCGGATGCCCACCGCGGCCTGGCGCCGCTTGTATTCGTTGCGATCGACCATGCCCAGCACCCGGTTCACGGTGTCCTCATCGAACCCCTCGGCAATGATGGCGTTGGCCGACAGGTCATGTTCGATGTAGAGCTTGAGAATCTCGTCCAGCACCGGATAGGGCGGCAGCGAATCTTCATCTTTTTGCCCCGGGGCCAGCTCTGCCGAGGGCGGCCGCTCAATCACCCGTGGCGGGATCACAGGGCCCAGGCTGTTGCGGTACTCGGCTAGACGGAAGACCAGCGACTTCGGCACATCCTTGAGCACATCGAACCCGCCGGCCATATCGCCATACAGGGTCGCGTAGCCCACCGCCAGCTCGCTCTTGTTACCAGTGCTCAGCACCAGGCTGCCCTTCTTGTTGGAAATGGCCATCAGCAGCGTGCCGCGGCAACGCGCCTGCAAATTCTCCTCGCTGGCATCTCGGGAATGACCATCGAACACCGGCGCCACGACCTGCTGGAAAGCCTCAACCACAGGCGCAATGGGCAGTACCCGATATCCGACGCCAAGCAGTTGTGCCTCAGCCTCGGCATCCTCCAGGCTGATCTGCGCCGTGTAGTGGTAGGGCATCATCACGGCCTCCACACGCTCCGCCCCCAGAGCATCGACGGCCACCGCAAGGGTCAAGGCCGAATCGATACCGCCAGACAATCCCATCACCACACCCTTGAATCCATTCTTCCGAACGTAGTCGCGCACCCCCATCACCAGCGCCTGATAGACACTTGCCTCCAGCTCCGGTAGCTCGGCGCAATGGGTCCGGCGTGGCCGCCAGACCCCGTCCTGCAATTGCAGATCTACCGGGTAGAGGCCTTCGACGAATGCCGGCGCGCGCTGGCAAATCATCCCGCCGGTATCCATGACGCAACTGCCGCCATCGAACACCAGCTCGTCCTGGCCACCGACCTGGTTCACGTAGATCACCGGCATCTCGCCCTCGGCCACCCGCTCGGCCAGCACCTCCTCGCGCTCCAGCTGCTTGTCCAGATGGAAGGGCGATGCATTCAGGCTGAGCATCAGCTTCGCCCCGGCAGCGCGGGCCTGGGCCATGGGTTCGGGAAACCAGATGTCTTCACAGATCGACAGCGCCACCGCCACACCCTTGATGTCGACGACGCACGGCTGCTGTCCGGACTCGAAGTAGCGTTTCTCGTCGAATACCCGGTAATTGGGCAGACACTGCTTGTAGTAGCTGGCCAGTAACTGGCCATCGGCGATTACCGCGCAAGCGTTGTAGCGCAGCTCATCTTCCAACCAGGGATAACCGACCACGAGGTAGATGCCGCGCACTTCGTCGCGCAGCCGCTGCAGCCCCATCTCGATTCGCCGCTGCATGCTGGAGCGCAGCAGCAGGTCCTCCGGCGGATAGCCGCACAGGGACAGCTCGGGGAAGACGATGACATCCGCTTCCCAGGCCTCGCGGGCGGAGTTCGCCGCCTCGATTATCCGCTCGACATTGCCCTGGACGTCGCCGACACGGAAATTGAGCTGGGCCATCACGATTCGCAGGTTTTGGCGCATGGCCGCCTCCCGAGCGTTGTGCGAGGCATCGAATGCGCCTCAAGGCCACCATACTCCGGCGCGTCCGCAGCGAAAACCACGCAAGTTGCACCAGCGTGCGGCCGATCTCTGTGCGCAGGCAACCGGCTTGGCTAAACTGCCTGCTTTCCACCAAGAAGAGAGCACCTTCGGCATGTTTCGCCTGCTGTTCTGGATTGTCGTGATCTTCGCCGCCATCTGGCTGTGGCGCCGCTTCAAGACTCCCTCGACGCCCCGCCCCAAGCCACGCCAGCAGGACGAAACACAACCGATGGTGCGTTGCGCACAATGCGGTGTTCACGTTCCTCGCAACCACGCCCTGTCCCAGGACGATCGCTGGTACTGCAGCCGGGCCCATCTGGAACAGGGCCAGGGTTCCGGTGAACGCTGATACCCGCCCCCTCCCGACCGGGCTCAGCGCCCAGGGGCGACGCATCTTCCGTCTCTACAGCCTCTACCGGCTGCTGATCGGCCTGGTGCTGGTCCTACTGATCTCCAGCGAAATGGACGACCGTCTGCTGGATCTCGCGCGGCCCGACCTGTTTCGCAACGCCAGCTGGTTCTACCTGATCCTGAACGCCCTGATCGCCGCGCTGGTGCCCCGCCCGAGGAGCATGGTGCAGGTCTTCAGTCTGGCCGTGGTGGATGTGTTGCTGCTGTCTTGCCTGTTCTTCGCGGCAGGCGGCACGCCGAGTGGCATCGCCAACCTCATCGTGGTCTCAGTGGCCATCTCCAATATCCTCCTGCGCGGGCGTATCGGGCTCCTGGTGGCCGCCGTGGCGACTATCGGGCTGATTTACCTGACCTTCTACCTCAGCATCAGCCAGCCCGCAGCCGCCAGCCAATTCGTCCAGGCCGGCGGTTTCGGCACCCTGTGTTTCGCCGCAGCGCTATTCATCCAGGGGCTGAGCCGACGCCTGCAACTCAGCGAGACGCTTGCGGAGCAGCGCGCAGAGGATGTGGCGAGTCTGGAGGCGCTGAACGCCCAGATCCTCGAGCGCATGCGCACCGGCATCCTGGTGCTTGACCCTCAGAACCTGGTCCTGCTCGCCAACAATGGCGCCCAAACCCTGCTGGGCAAGGACAGCCTGTCGGGGCGCCCCCTGAACAGCCAATGCCCGGAGTTGCTGGAAAGCCTGCAGCTCTGGCTCGCCAACCCAACCCTCCGGCCGCAGAGCCTCCAGGCGTTCGCCGATGGCCCGACGCTGCAACCGAGCTTCGTCCACCTCCAGCGGGGCGGTCAGCAGAACACCCTGGTCTTCCTCGAAGACATCTCGCAGATCGCCCAGCAGGCCCAGCAGCTCAAGCTCGCGTCCCTCGGCCGCCTGACGGCCGGCATCGCCCATGAAATTCGCAATCCCCTGGGCGCCATCAGCCACGCGGCCCAGCTGCTGCAGGAATCGGACGAACTTCAGAGCCCGGATCGGCGCCTGGCGCAGATCATCCAGGACCACTCGCGGCGCATGAACCTCGTGATCGAGAACGTGCTACAGCTGTCCCGCCGTCGACAGTCGGAACCGCAATTGCTGGATCTCAAGTACTGGCTGACCCGCTTCGCCAGTGAGTTCCGTACCTCCTCCGGCCCTAACCAGACCCTGCACCTGAGCACCCTCGGCAGCACCCTGCAGACCCGCATGGATCCGCACCAGCTCACCCAGGTGCTGACCAACCTGGTGCAGAACGGCCTGCGCTACAGCAGCAAGAAAAACACCCAGGGCCAGGTCTGGCTCAAGTTGTTCCGCGACCCCGAAAGCGACCTGCCAGTACTGGAGGTGGAAGACGACGGGGAAGGCGTTACGCCTGAGCAGGTACACAGTATCTTCGAGCCCTTCTTCACCACCGAAAGCAAGGGCACTGGCCTGGGCCTGTACATCTCCCGCGAACTCTGCGAGAGCAACCAGGCCCGCCTTGACTACAAACCGCGCGAGCACGGAGGCAGTTGCTTCCGCATTACCTTCGCCCATCCGCGCAAACTGAGCTGACCATGACCCGACAGAGAGCCCTGATCGTCGACGACGAGCCCGATATCCGCGAATTGCTGGAAATCACCCTCGGCCGGATGAAGCTCGACACCCGCAGCGCCCGCAACCTCAAGGAAGCCCGCGATTGGCTGGCCCGCGAGCCCTTCGACCTGTGCCTGACCGACATGCGCCTCCCCGACGGCACTGGCCTGGAACTGGTGCAGTACATCCAGCAGCGCCACCCGATGGTCCCGGTGGCGATGATCACCGCCTACGGCAGCCTTGATACCGCCGTGAACGCGCTCAAGGCCGGGGCCTTCGACTTCGTCACCAAGCCCGTGGATCTCGGCCGCCTGCGTGAACTGGTCAACACCGCCCTGCGCCTCAGTTCTCCCGACGAGGGCGAAGCGCCGGTAGACGGTCGACTGCTGGGCACCTCACCGCCCATGAACGCCCTGCGCAAACAGATCCAGAAGCTCGCCCGCAGCCAGGCGCCGGTGTACATCAGCGGCGAGTCGGGCAGCGGCAAGGAGCTGGTGGCGCGGCTGATCCACGAGCAGGGTCCGCGCGCCGAACGCCCCTTCGTGCCGGTCAACTGCGGTGCCATTCCGTCCGAGCTGATGGAAAGCGAATTCTTCGGCCACAAAAAGGGCAGCTTCACCGGCGCGGTGGAAGACAAGCAGGGCCTGTTCCAGGCCGCCAATGGCGGCACCCTGTTCCTGGACGAAGTAGCCGATCTGCCACTGGCCATGCAGGTCAAGCTGCTGCGCGCCATCCAGGAGAAAGCCATTCGGGCCGTGGGTGGACAGCAGGAAGTGGTGGTCGACGTACGCATCCTCAGCGCCACCCACAAGGATCTGGCCGCCGAAGTGACCGCCGGCCGTTTCCGTCAGGACCTCTACTACCGCCTCAACGTCATCGAGCTCAGCGTGCCGCCGTTGCGCGAGCGCCGCGAGGATATCCCGCTACTGGCCGAATCCATGCTCAAGCGCCTGGCCCAGCAGAGTGGACTGCCCGCCGCCAGCCTCGCCCCGGAGGCCCTCGACAAGCTCAAGTGCTACCGCTTCCCCGGCAACGTGCGGGAGCTGGAGAACATGCTCGAGCGTGCCTACACGCTCTGCGAGGATGACCAGATCCAGGCCCGCGACCTGCGCCTTGCCGAAGCCAGCGGCGCCGCCGACACCGGAGAGGCCAGCCTGGCGCAGATCGACAATCTGGAAGACTACCTGGAAGACATCGAGCGCAAGCTGATCATGCAGGCGCTCGAAGAAACCCGCTGGAATCGCACCGCCGCGGCCCAGCGCCTGGGCCTGACCTTCCGCTCGATGCGTTATCGCCTGAAGAAGCTGGGCATAGACTGACACCGGCCCTCAAGAGCCAGCTCACCAACGGGCTGGCTCCTACAAATGCCTCTGGAGTGCAGCAGGCGCTGGATGGCAAAACCACCACGAACTTACCCGCTAATACCTACCAGCACTCGGCCACGGTGCGCGTCGCATTGGCCAGCGTGCGCGCACCGGTGTGGCTGATCTGGAAGTCGCCGCACGGGTCACCCGCCATGCTGCCGGTTCGGGTGGCCCGCAGCTGGAAGGTGGTTGCGGTCGCCGCCCCTTGAGCAGCAAGGGTGAAGTTGGCCGCCCCCGAAGCGGGCGTCTGTGTGGCGAAAACGGCAGCGAAATTCCCGTTGGTATCCAGGTAGGAGCTGTGGGTGGAGTAATAGCGCTCCAATGCCTGAGCACCCTCCATCAGGGCGGCCTTGGCTTCGGCCCGCTTCCCACGTCGCACGTGCTCCGTGTAGCTGGGATAGGCAATTGCGGCGAGTATGCCGATCACAGCCACCACGATCATCAGTTCAATCAGCGTGAACGCCTTGCTGTTCTTCATCGAATCTGGTTCCAGGACTGGCGGCCTTCCAGCACGTTCAAGGTATTGGCTGCAGGAATGCAATCGTCCACCCCGGTACCGCGGCAAAGCCAATATTTCTGCGGGTCGATCAAGTCGAACGAACCGGTGGGTATGCTGCCTGTGGAGCCGATACCGGACGGCGGGAGCTTCTGCCCACCGACGTCGACCATATCGGCTTCGGTGAACTTGCCGTCCTTGTTCAGATCCAGCAAGACGTAGTTGAGCCGCCCGCCGGTGGCCATGTCGAGCACCATGGTCCAGCCGGAGCCGCCGGCCTGGCAGGGATCGGAGGACGGGATGGCAGTCTCGACGACCAGGCGATTGAGCAGAATGCGCGGGGAGAAGATCATCCGCTCGCCCTGGGCCCCCAGAGATGGTGAGGTCAAGTCGAGGTACCAGCCCCGCTTGGTGGTCCAATCCAGGCCATTGGCCGGCGCATCCACGACCCTGACATCACGCGAGAACGCTTTACCCTCAAGAAGGATTGATCGCGATTCGAGCGCCGAGCGACCAGTGAAGGCAATGGAGGAACCATTGCTGGCCTTCTTGTCCCAGATTCCATAGATGGTCTGCGTGCCCAGATCCACGACATCCCCTGAGCTATACAGGCGCCCGGTGCCGAAGTAGACCACCGCACCTTTGGCCTCGCCGTCCGGATGGTAGGCGATCTCCGGTTTGACGGTGATGGGTTGGCGTGTGCCTTGGGCATTGGCCGCCACATACAGCGGCTGCGGCTTGTTGCCTGACTTCAGGCTGACCTCGAAATCGCCAACGCCGGAACCATTGCTCTTCAGGTTGAATTTCCAAAGGTTACCGTTGAGGTCACCGGCATAAACGTCCTGCACATAGATATTGCCGGCGTCGTCTGTGGCGTACACGAACGACGGGCTGGAAAGACCACCGGTGGAGGTTCCTGCGCGGACCTTGTTCACCGCACCAGTAGCAAGATCGACGATGAACAGTACGGAGTCATCATTGGTGCTGCCGTAGCCATTGCCGAAGATGGCCGCCCAGCTGCCATCCTTCATGCGCCCCACCAACGGTTCGCCGAAGTTATAGCCCAGGTCAGCGTCGTCCTTGATCTCCCAGAGCACCTTGCTGGCACCGAAACCACTGGTGGAGACATCGGTAACGTCGAGGGCGAAGACAGTCTTCCCACCTGCTCCCAGGCTGCCGAGCAGCACGGTTCGCCACTCGTCGTTCAGACGGGCATCACGGATATGCAGCTTTCCATCCACGAAGTAGCGGTGCTTGTAATCGCTGTTGGCCAGGAGCTTGACGTTATCCAGCACGCCACTGGGCATGTAGCCGAAGAGCTCGTTGCCGTCGTTGGCGTTGAAAGCATGCAGGAATCCGTCGTTGGCGCCGACGAACAGCACCGGCGCCTTGCTTGCCTTGGCAGCAACGAACTGCGCATAGCTCTGCCCATTGTTCGGCACTGGCACGCGGCCATGGAAGCCCCAGTCCTGCTTGTTGGCGAGCACCAGGGTGGAGTTGACGATATCGCCGAGCAAGGTCGAACGCTTGCGGTACTTCAGCCCAGCCGGCGCCTCGTTGGCGCGGCTGCCCATCAGGTAGTTGAACAGCGCCTCGTTGTTGTCGAAGCGAGCCTTGAGGTCAGTCGACAGGTCACCCCAGCTCAGGGCTACGCCATGGTCCCTGCCTGCGGCGCCGTTATGGGTGAACAGGCTACGCGTACCTGTGCCCAACTTCCGCCCTGCCTCCCACACGTCCTTGAATACCACCCCGGCACTGGTCTGTGTCGGACGTTTGGCCAGCAACTTGCCGGACCAGTCTGCACTGCTATAGAACGCCTCATAGACCAAGGTATTGCTGTCCAGGCGACGAGCGTTGGGTACTGCCGAGGTATTCGACCCGGTGCGGTCGGCAATCGAGGCCAGGGTATCGCCCAGCGCTGTGGCGAACTGTTGCGGGTCCTGGGCACTGAAAAAACCACCCCGACTGTTCACTGCCGCGTGCAACAGATCATCCAGCTTGCCCGGCTCGCTAGTGGCCGGATCGGGCCAGGTCACGGAAGCGCCGGTGCCAATTGCAGCGAAAGCTGTTTTCGGATCGATGGTCCCACTCACCCCCAGGCCCACGCCAAAGGTCACCATGTGCTGCCAGAATGCGGGATCGGACGGATCGGTCGGCACCCGGTTGGCCAGGTCGGAATGCAGGTCGCGGCTCCAGTAATACATGGCCACGTCAGCCAAGGTGTCTTTCTGACTGTCGCTGAATGGGGACTTCGGCACGTAACGGTAGGACTCCCCATCCGGCCCAGTGATCACCGGGCCGTTGCTGTTGTCCACATTGGCACGCGCAGCTTTCTTGGAAGCGGCATCGTTGTTCCAGTAGCCGTCGGTGGTCAGAATCGTGTAGCTCTGGCGGCAGGAATACTCCTTGCCTCCCGTCTGGCCGGGAGTCGAACTCCACGGTCCGGGGGCGTCAGTGCGGGAGAAGTACTCACCGGCATCCCCCAGGGCCCGGCGCAATGGCGTGCCCCCAGAAGCCGAGGCGGCGAACAGCCAATTGTAGAACTCGGAGCGACCGCTACCCTCGAAACGCCTTACGCCTCGCACCAAGGTGTCGGTGTAGCCCCCGTCAACGCTTTGTCCTGTCACGTTGATCGCGCCGTAGCCTACCCGGACGTCGCCGGACAACCCCGAAAACGCCTGGCTTACACCGGCCTTGGCCGACATCATGCGGCTGCGGTAATAGGAGAACCAGTTGGCAAAGTTCTGCTGCTCGGCCGCCCCCACACTGCGCTCGGTATAGCAGGCGTCCTGACGCGGATTGCTGGAGCAGGAGCCCCCGCCAACATAGTCGTAATAAAACGCAGCAACACCGCCCGTTGCCGCCCCTACGGCGAAACCGTTGTAGTACTCCACGTCGCTGCAACGTTTGTTGAGGCACTCATAGCTGCTGGGCGAAAAATAGTCGTCCATGATCGCCATGTAGTTGCTGCCGAGGTTGACCGTCTGCCCTCCCGCATAACCATCCACGTATGCGGCCGAAAAGCTCGCATTGGCATAGCGCTGCCCGTCGCTCTTGATTGGCGGCAGGTACTGCACGGACGGGTTGTAGTAGGACTTGTTCAGGTGGCTGGAGGCCAGGTAACGATGACCGCTCTTGGGGCAGAAATGCAGATTATTGCCGGCGTACGCGCCCCGCCCCGTGCACTCCTTGCGCTCATACCAATCGCCTGTGCGCTCGAGGTAGGAAGGCTTCAGATCGTCCGGCAGAAAGCCCCAGCGCATCGACCCGGAATCGTCCAGGATGAACATGAGGTTCGGCTCGACCTGGCCGCCCAGGTTCAAAGGAATCTGCGACGGCACGAAGGCCGCCAGGGCGCTATGGCTGATGCCAGCGGTCAGCAGACCGGCGACCATTACCCGTACCGCAAATAGGATTTTCGACCTGATCATTTGCGTCTCCCTTCGATCAGTTCTGGCTGCGAATGGCAATGGCCACGGTGGAGCGCAGGTGTACTTCAGCGTCCCCGCTGCCGTATCCGGTGGCTTCGACATTGAACAGATACGTCCGGCTCAGGCAGTCAAAGGCGCGGTTCTCGGCGATCGAACCATCGGTTTCGCAAATGAAGGAGTTCGCCCCACCCGAGGCGCCGTAGAAACTGCGCACCCGGCAGTCCGGTTGCTGAGGTTTGGCATTGAGCTCAGCCGGAGGCGACCACTGTGCCTCTGTCACAACAGGACAATCAGTGCTTGCCTGGAAGAGTTGGGCCGGGTCGACGCTGGCCTCCACCTGCTGACGTACATAGGCCTCGCCGACCCGCAGTGCGCTTTCCGCCGCCTGGAACGCCACGTTGTAATCCCGGGCACCACCGGCCATGCGCTCTTGCAGGGTGCTACTGGACATCGCCGTCACCCCGAGCACGGTCAAGGCCAGGATTGCAATCAGGCAGACCAGCAGCACCGCCCCTTTTTGCTCTTGCATATTCATCCTTGTCTTGTCAGTCAATCCGATTGCGCAGGGCTACTACCGTGCTGAATACCTGGCGCAGTCGCCCATCGGCCGCCACTGTCGCGCCACCGAATTGGATGGCCTGGTCCTGCGCCCCCGTAACCCGTTCCTCGCTGACCAGCAACAGATCGAACTTCACCGTACGGACATCGCTCCAGCGGTTGGCCGCCTCTACCTCGGTAGGACTCAGGTAGGCCTGAACGCCCACATTGTTGCCCGCCGCGACACCGAAGCTGGTGCGCAGGGACTCCACGCCCTCGATGACCTCATTGGTCTGCACTGGAACCTGCGCCGTGTCGCGGACGAACAGGGCACGGACCGGCTGCCCAGTCACCGAGGTACGGCCGGTATCGGCAACGTAGAAGGTCTTATGAGCGAACCCCACCACCCGCGCCGGACTGGTGAACTGGATATCGGAAAACTTGAAACCACCGCACTTGGCGTTCTTGTCGTTGTTGCCAGCGGCATGGGTGAGGGTCACTTGACCGGAGCCGGATGAATTCGGCTTGTTGGTTATGCGGACGACCACCGCCTTTTCCATGTCCAACACCATCACCGCATGATCTTTCTGCATGCTCGGGCAATAGGCTGTGACCTTGAGATTTGCGTTCTGCCCGGGCTTGAGAAGCTCGCCGGCAGTGAGGAAGGACTCGCAGCCGTCGTTGGCGAAGATAGACAGCTCGTCGGTACCCACTGCGCCCAATCCGCCAGCCGCGGCGTTACGCTTGCCCCAGATCGGGCGATTCATCGAGCCCCATTCCGCTGCGGTCCCGTTACTGGCCACCACGCAGATATCCTTTTCATCAAGCCGGGTTCCCACCCCCACCCCTGCAGGACGTAACTCAGCAGCCAGGTACTGAAGAGCGAAACGACCATTCTCCTGCAGGTGGCCGGCCGCCCCCTGGAGCAGAAAGGTATTCTTGTTGCTGATGAATACTTGGAGCACTGCCAGGCTGATAACCAGGCCAAGTGCCATGGCCACCATCAGTTCCACCAGGCTCAAGCCGTGTTGCTTGCGCATGCGCACCCCGTCAAATCTGCGTGACGAAGGAGAATTGCTGGGCGTTGCTTCCACCTACCCTCTCCTCGTTCCATTGCACGACAACCGTGAAACGATCACCGTTCTGCACGACTCCGCCATTCCCGTCGGGCAGTTGCTGCGCCAGGTTGGCCCGCCACTCCGCCAGGTCTCGTTGGAACGGCAGGCAAGTCTCATTCGCTGGGTCGCAAGGCAACTCGGCACCGATTGCCAGGTTGTAAAACCCGGCCTGCGCATCCCCTCGGGCCGCACGCATCCGGTCCGCCATCTCATAGGCCAGGAAGATTGCGTGAGTGCGTGCAGATGCCGTCTGATTGGCCTTCAGCGCGGTGAGTTGCATGGCCGCAAGCCCCAGAACACCTATTGAGAAGAGCACCAGCGCGACCAGGACCTCTATCAGAGAGGCCCCACGCTGAAATTCGAATTTCACTGGCAATCCCCCTTCTGCTGGGAGATCGATCCGGACAGTTCGATAGAGATCGTGCGATTAAAGGCGGCGCAATCGAGGCTGGAGTCCTTCACCGCCAGATCGAGATTCACCCTGGCGGCACTCAACAGGCGCCCCTGAGAATCGAAGAGGACACTCTGCAACCCGTCGGGCTCGACTGCGAACAAAGACAGCGGCGCGAACCGCCGCAACTCCTGACTATCACGCTCGCGCAGCACCTGCCATGCGCCGTCGGCGGCCAGCGGCCCGCGCACCCTGATCGTCTGCGCGCCCTGCACAGCTTCGCGCCGCGCATAGTTGAGCATGTCGGAAAACGCGCTCAATTCCGCTGACGCCCGACTGTTGCGAAGCAATTGGGAGAGATTCGGTGCTGCCAGGCCGATCAGAACCACGAGCACGGCTAGCGTGACCAGCAGTTCGATCAACGTAAAACCTCGTTGCGACATTCCCTGCCCCTCCCAAACTGAACGGTGCGAACTCGAGCGGGCGAGTGCCCGCGCAACGAAGCTTCCTGCTCCTGCTTTGCCAGACATCCATGACAAACGGTCGAATTTAACGACCAGCGGCAAATTGTGCGCGAATAGTAGCTGAGTGGGACGTTCGTTTTAAATTGGGTTTTGCGATCTGCGAGCTTGCCCACAAGAATGGGCAAGCTCAAAGGGGCACAGCGAAGCGCGCGATACCCAAGCGGGCATCAGGATGCGGTTAGCCCAAGCGGCCCTTGGGGGCATAGGGCTGCGGGTCGATGACGGGTTCCCGGCCAAGGAGAAGGTCCGCCAGCAATTGGCAGGAGGCAGGCGCCAGTACCAGCCCGTTGCGGTAGTGGCCGCAGTTGAGCCAGAGACCGTCCACTCCGGGCACCGGCCCGATGAAGGGAATCCCTTCCGGCGACCCTGGACGCAGCCCCGCCCAGTGCCCTACCAGCTCGGCATCCGCCAGTTGCGGCAACAACTCGAAGGCAGAAGCCTTCAGGCTTTCCAGGGCTTCGTCCGTTGGCGTCTTGTCGAAGCCGGCGTGTTCCAGAGTGCTGCCCACCAGAATATGGCCATCGCGACGCGGAATCGCGTAACGCCCCTTGGCCAGAACAATGGCGGGGAGGAAATCTGGCGCGCATTTGAAAAGAATCATCTGCCCCTTGACCGGCTCCACGGGCAGCACCAGCCCGAGGCTGGCCAGCAGCTCACCACTCCAGGCGCCGGCCGCCAAAACCACGCGATCGGCCAACAGATCGCCTTCAGCCGTGCTCACGCCAAGAATGCGCCCGCCGTCGCGGATGAAACCGCGCACCTCACAGTTCTCGCGCAGGGAAACATTCGGCATCTGCAAGAGGGCTTCCCGTAACGCCCGGGTCAGGCGCGGATTGCGCACATTGGCCACACCGGCCATATGAATGGCATGCCGATAGCCCGCTCCCAAGGGCGGCACCGCAGCGTGCACCCGCTCCATGGTCACCGATGCCAGCGGCCGCCTTTCCTGTGCAGCCCAGGCTAAAGCCTCAGCTTCATCTTCAAGGTCCAGCCAGTACAGGCCGGTCTCATGGACCTCGGGGTCTATCCCCGTTTCAGCGAACAGGCGCTGACCCAGACCGGGGTAGTAGTCCTGGGACCAATGGGCCAGCGCCGTCACGGCGGAGGAGTATCGCCAGGGATAGAGAGGCGAGACGATGCCACCGCCAGCCCAGGAGGATTCGCGTCCACATTCGCCCTTGTCCAGCAGGCAGACTTCAGCTCCTGCTTGCGCCAGCGAGTATGCAGACAGCAACCCGATAGCCCCCCCTCCGACCAACAACACGCGCATGGAACCTCCAGAACAACGGAAACATCCGAAGCGTCGCTTGAGTCAGGAACCCAAAGGGCTCGCCTCACACAAACGGCGCATGGACAATAGGATCTCGACACCACGGTGAGGGCAAGGCCCGGCTCCGGGTGGGAGATTCTAAGTCAGGGAGGTGGTAATGCACGTTCTCACGCACAAAAAACCATCCAGACACCTTTCAGGAGCAGGTGCCCGAGGTGGTCTTTGACACAGAAGTCCGTCCTGTGAGACTGATCGAAACCGACCGTTCCTGGGCCCCAACAGTTGGAGATGCACGGCAGACTTTCAACACCGTACTCACAGACGCGATCCCCGAGGGCTGGAATGCAATGCTGTGGGCAGAGGCAGTGATCAGGAACCCGCTTGGTGCCGCTGGATGGCTCTGGATCACGGTGCCGGTTGAACTTCGGACGATCCAGCCTTGCTGCCAGCCCCCCGACGAGGCACAGGTCGTGCCGTTCGCAGAAGCACAGAGCGTGACCGCCTGATTACGCTTGATTGCTTCGCTTCGCGCCAGCGCGACGCCCCCTACCAAGTCGCTGGCCTGGGATCGCAGTTTGCTGCCCAAGGTCACGTCGGTAAAGGTTGGGATGGCGATCCCGAGCAGGATCGCCAGGACCGCCAGTGTGACCATCAACTCGACCAACGTGAAACCGGATTGCCGGGACCAGCCGAAAACAGCAGGGCCGGACACTTGATCGATGACTTCGCGGCTCATATCAGGTATCACTTCTCAATGTTCCAGAACACTCGTGCCTTGGGTTGTACGGCAATAGGCGGCGCGGGTGGCTCGCCACCCTCGAGCGAGGAGTCTTTGCCGCAGCCAATACAGAAGGGCACGGTGGGTCCGTTGTCGAGCTTGACCAGGCCGGCTACCGGCGAAGGCGGCAAACCATCGCCTACCAATTCAGCGTAGCGCTCTCCGTTCTTGCCTTCGGCATTCTTGAAGTTGATGTTGTAGACCCTCGCATCCCCCAGGTTTGGCGTACAGGATGCCGTGTCCAGAGGTCTCGGCCTGTGGGTACTGAAGCTCACGTTACCGAATATGGTCAAGGCAGAAGTCACAACCTGCTCGGTTGGAGACATTGCGAGGTACCAGCCTTTCTTCAGGTCGAGCGCATCCTGGGCTGGGGTCGATGTGCCGGTAATGGCAAACAAAGACGCTTTGCACAGGATGGAAGCCCCCAGGCAGTTACCCGTTTCCGAAGAAAGCCATTCGGTGTCCGTGGGGCGGTCCTTGAGCATGAAGAAATAGTTTTGTACCCGCGCCGCATCATCATAGGCGCTGATGGGCTTTTCTCTGTCTCCCGACCCGAGCAGAAGGACATAGGTCCCATTGTCGTTGACCACATCGGGGCCAAAGATGAACTTACGTGCATCCACCCCGGTTCCACCCAGAGACGCAATCTGCGTAATGGTCCAGGAGCCCGGAGCGGTCGAACCAATTGGCGAATTGGGGGTAGCGCCCGAGATGCGATAGACGTTTCCGCTCAAGTCGGCCGCATAGGCGAACCTGACCATGCCGTTGGCATCCTTGGCAACGGTGATATCACCCACTACACCGCCAGCGGTCGGGAAGGATTGCTTGATCACCCCTGTTTCAGCATCGATCAGATAGATCACATGCCCTTTACCAGAAGACTTGCAATCGCTGGTCGCAGGATCGGCGTCTTCGCAGGTGTCATATCCACCGCCCATGATCAGCATCGGTGCTGCAGTACCGCTGCTGCCCAGATATCCGGACGACTTGAGCACCACGGGACTCGCCCAGGTCTGCCCGATACCCGATGAGCCGACTGTGCAGCTGGCGTCATCCGCGGAAGTGCAGCCCAGCTTCCAAAGGAGCGTCGGCGCGCGCGTGCCGAGGGTGGACACATCAAATGCGTAGACCGCACGACCGCCACGGCGCATGGTCGCGTAAATCCATGCCTTGCTACCGTCCTTATAAGCAACGACCGGCCCGTCGAACCCATAGGATTTAGGCAAGCCCGTCGTGCTGTTTGGGAAACCTATCTGGGATGTATTTTCCTTGTTGCGCAGGAACATCCCGTAGTTCTCCGGCGCCACAAACGACCAGATTTCCTCACCCGGCGCTTTACTGTCGATGCTCAGCCCACCGTCACGATTACCATTCACAGCCCTGAGCATGCCGTCGTTTGCGCCGTAGAAGACCACGACTTGCGGAGAATCACTGTCCGAAGCGGCATAGTTGATCGCGACTGGACGCGAATGAACCACGTCACCATGGGAAGTCCGCCTCATCATAGCAGCCGCTTCGGCGGCAGTTTTTCCACCGATGGGTTCTCCCGCGATATTCAAGCCACGCGCCCAATTGATTAGAGCGACCCGATCGGCGTCAGTCATGTTGGCATTGCCCAACGCCGTTTTGCTGATGGCACCATTGGTAGAATCAAAATTACTCAGGGCACTGACGCATGTCGTGCCACATGTCTTGACATTTCGATTGGCGGGCGTAATAGCCCTGAGCTTGTAGCCCTGCCCCCCCTTTTCCACCACGTTGCCATCACGGGTGTTGGAGCTGGCGGGCTCGGAGCAATTCTGTACGTCGAGACCTGTCCAATAGTTATCCGTCGCTGTCTTGATCGGCGTCCAATAACTACGCGCACACTCGGCGATGAAGCCCGAACCACTCGACGAAATGGCAGATATATTATCAGCGTCGGCCAGCTTCAACTCGCCATTCAAAAATGCCAACTTGTATTGCTTCAGGTTACCGTGCCATCTGGGAAGTGCGTTCCTGTCCGGGCGGAACATTCCGATGAACACTTGATTCAGGTAAGTACCTTGAGTATTCACGCTGACCGGCAAGCTTACCGAAGCGAACACGCTGTTGGTGGACTGAATCTCAAAGAAGATCGTTTCCAGGCTCTCGGCAATCAGCGCCGCACTGGTGGCCTCGAAATATTTACCACCCCCCACCCCTTCGGACATGCTTTTCAGCATGGCCGTCAACTCTGCGCTGGGACGATTCTTGAAGACATCGATCGCGTACGTAATGACATTCTGCTTGCCCGCCGCGGAACTTACGTCGGTCTGATAGAGGAAACGAGCCATCTCGTCCGCGTAGCGCACATCCGCAGTGGAGGTTGCGTATATCTGACTGGTACTTCCCCCCACATTACCCAACAGGGTCTCGCCGATAAAAGTGTTGCCACTCTTCTCGGCAGGTGACGGCCAACCATTGCCGATGACGATCAAATAATTCCTTCCCGAGCAGGAAGTGGAACTACCTGAGATCACCGGGATGTAATTATTTTTTGTTGTTTGATCGCTGAATGCAAATCTATCCGTTTTGGCGTCGGGATTACCCGAATACCGTATCGCACCAAAATGGGTTGCATCCAGAGTCCCGCCCGCCTGATCCAGCGAGGACTTGGCAACACTCGTATATCCACCGAAATACTTGAAGACTTCGAACATCGCCTGGTCATAGCCAACCGAAGCGGGAACCGTCTCACTATTATCGTTGACATTTATTCCATCAAGAAGCGTTGACAGTGCAGCCCGATTGGCAACGGTCATTGGCTTTACTGCCGAACGTACATAGCCTCCGGAATTGCTCCTGTTCCCTTGCCCCTGCGTCAGGAACATCAATCCCAGATTGATCTTTGCATCCTCGTTAGCAGGTGCCAGCGAGTTGACGACGGTCTTGATCGCATCGAGCTCATAGCGCCCCTGAGTCGCCCCACTGGGCCAGCCCTGGTTTTGCGCGGACCAGTTGGTGGTGTTGTCGATCAATATGATGACATTGGGATTGTCCGCGGCCTGGGTGGGAGTCACCCCAACGAACAGGTCGATGTCTTCAGCCGCAACGGCCATTGGCAGCATCAGCAATGCTGCCATTACCTTACTCAACCATTGAGCATTCATGACTGACTCCAATCAGTGCAAATCTCACGGACAAATTGCATTCTTCTTCGCATCAGTCAGCAGCACGCGAACGCCGGAACGGACCTTCACGGTCCCGCCGGTCTTATCGTCAGAAACCGTGGCGTCGACGCTCCACACGGTATTCCAGGTACTGCTCGACATGGTCAGGTTTTCACTACTTGGCGCGACCACTTGTGCCACCGACGCCTGGATACATTCGGGCGGAGCAATATCGACCACGTAATCCACGGTTCCATCGTTATCAATATCAACGTTGGAACGCGTTTGCGTGGGGGCTGCAGTAAAGTCAGTGCTCACGACCAATTCAATCGCCGTATTGGCAGCCGCGAGTGCCTCCTCACGGACCTGCATATTGCCAACGGACTTGAGACTTACCGAACTCATGGTAAATGCACTCGAGACCAGCATTGTCAGCAGCAACAGCATGATCAGCCCGACCACAAGTGCTGCCCCCTGCTCCCCGCCTTTTAATCTGATCCTGTTCACGGAGTCTCCCTCCGCCCTGCAACGTTGTTCAAACGAACTGTGGTGGTGTAAACATGGCGTTTGAAGCCATCATTGAAGGGTCCAACATCAGTCGAACCCAATTTATAGGTCTTGCTGTCAGAGTGACCAAGTGAAGCCTCGGTGCTCCGGACCAACACGTAAATACGAGCAGCTACGATATTGACCAACTCATTCACACCACAGGGAGATGCTGTCGTGCAACGGATGAAACTCCCGTCCGGAACACCGTCCCCCCGATTGGTGGGAGACACCTTGTTCAACGGATTGGCCCAGGTAACGGCCTGCGCGTAATTGATGGCGGCACCACTATCGCTAAGGCTGTCCACACCCAACTCGACAACCAGACCTTCAACCCCGTCTACGATTGGCTGTACGTTCCAGCCACTGCCGCCACCATCAGTAAACTCCGCCCGCATCAACGTATTATCATCCCGAACAAAATATATGTTCGAGACATACTTGCGCTTCTCCGCCAACGCAGTAGAAAGACAGTTTCTTTTCTGAAGAGTGAAGCCGGACTTGCTCAGCACATAGGCATACGGCGACTCAGTGGAACACCGGGAAAACTGAAAATAAACCTTGGCAGCATCTTCAGCTTCACAGTTCGCGGTACCGGGAACGCAGTTCTCCACACGACGAACTACCACGACATCGGTACCGTCTTTCTTGTTCTGCACCACGGCGGAACAACCCGTTGGAACCGCATCATACGTCTGTAGCGATATGCCCAGGATCCTCTTCTTGTAAGCGGCACCCCAGGATGAATAGGCAAGGCAAGGCTCGGGGACCGCATCCGGAAGGTCGGCGGGTACCGCCGTCGAGGTCAGATCATCGAACTGCGGGATATAACCATTCCAGAATCCGCCATGAACCAGGTCCTCGGCAATCAGCTGGATGGCAAAACGTCCGTTCTCGATCTGGGCGTTGGTCTTCTCCATCTCCGTATTCGTCCGTGCGACATCGACGAAGAGTTTGAGAATGGCCGCCATCATCAGCAGGCTGACTGTCACCGCCACCATCAACTCAACCAGGCTGAACCCTGATTGGCTGCTCGAACTGCTGCACTGGCCGCTCGAGGAGCCCGGTACAACTCCATTCATTTTCATAAATTCGCAATTCGCACGATGGTGGTCACAACCCGGCGGCACATGTCGTCAGTGCAACCTGAACCGCCGTCATATTGATTTTTCCCACAAGCAACACTTGCAGGTGGTGCTGACAGCGGCCCCAATCCTTGCCAGGCAACGGTTACCAGATATTCACCTCCGCCCAGGGACTCGACACACCCCCTCCCGCCGATCATAGCGCCAAGCTTGCTGCTGCCCTGCACCTCGCCCGCCCCTTGCAAGGCAGAGCACCATTCCACCTTGTTGGTATTCCCGAGAGAGGCGCATGACGCGGTATTGGCCCCCAGACTCGTGGTACCGGTTACCAAGGCGGCGACATTATTGCGACTAATGGTGAGCCGATTCGCCATATCGTTCAGAAGCAGCAGGGCCTGAGAACGTTGGTACGCCTCCATTTCGGACTGCTGCAGACGCGCCTGCAGTGCCGCCATGCCGAGCAGCCCGACCGAAAGAATAAGGATGGTTACCAGCACCTCGATCAACGTCATACCGCGCTGAAGGCTCGATTGAGATGGAACGCTCATGGCACCTACCATTTCCCGGGAGGAGTCTTGGCCCCTGCACTATCGAGCGTCAGGTTACCGTCGCTCGCTTGTGCACCGGTGGCGGTGAAGGTGATGGTGAAGCTGGGAACAGTTCCGGTGCCAAGCGTAATGCTATCGGTGTACCTGCCGACCAGATCACTTTCCAGGCTATAACCCAGCTGCGCCTTGGTCGCGTATGTGCGATTGGCCAGAAGGTATTGCTGCTGGCGATTCGCAATATCCATCATCTGCGCCTGCGCGGCTGCACGATTACCGCGAATGACATATTGCTGGTAACTGGGATAGGCAATTGCAGCCAGAATGGCAACTATTGCGACGACGATCATAAGCTCGATGAGGGTAAAACCACGCTGCTTTGTTCTGCCCACTGAGTCACCTTCTTGGTTTGACGACCGGAGGAATGCCTGATTTGACTTCTTGATTCCAAGTTCAATTGGAAATCCTTCAGTTACGGCCATTTTGCATCCTCCGACTCCTGTCGCAACTTCATCCGACCTTCACCTCAGTTCACTTCACGCTTTCGCCTTACAACCAAAGGCAGCGTAAACGGGCCCTCCACGCGTGTCCCAGTGAATTCGTACATACAGGATGCGTCATTCCTGTACGACGCAGAGTGATCTGCCGCCAATTTCAAGAGTTTTCTTTGCGGCTTCCAGGAACAGGCGACCTTGAGAAATTCTTTCATTTCCAGAAGCTTAACGGTCAGTTCTCATTCAGGTCCTTTTAGCGGCGACGAGCGGGCAAAGGCCAAGGATGACAGGCAAATCCCGTTGATCTTTCAATCAAGGCAAGGATGCCATGACCGGGAATACTCGCGGTTTCACCCTGATCGAGCTATTGGTAGCCGTCACGCTCCTGGCCATTTGCATTGGCCTTGGGACACCGTCGCTTACTCAATTCATAAGGGCGCAACAGCTGACTGCAGCCAGTCAGGTTCTGTCTTCAAGCCTCGCCCTTGCACGGCAGGAGTCTGTCTTCCGGAAGGTTGCCGTCCTCGTGGACAACCAGGACGGAGACTGGTCGACCGGCTGGTGGGTCTATGCCGATCAGAATGGAAATGGGCGATGGGACGAAAGCGACGTATTAATCAGGCAAGTCGGTCCGCGACCGGTGGGAGTCGTCATCAAGGGTAACTCGCCCGTCAAGCGCTACATCCGTTACACACCGACAGGCAGGGCAACCATGCTGGGAGGTGCTTTTCAGGCCGGGACGCTCGCACTCTGCCATACCGATCGCAAGTCGCATGTC
This sequence comes from Pseudomonas sp. BN515, assembly GCF_029873155.1. Lineage (NCBI taxonomy): Bacteria > Pseudomonadati > Pseudomonadota > Gammaproteobacteria > Pseudomonadales > Pseudomonadaceae > Pseudomonas > Pseudomonas sp. BN515. The sequence goes on from NZ_SSOH01000077.1 coordinate 40,812, forward strand.
AGGAAGTTGGTGATCAACGCAGTGGGAAGAGTACGCAGGGCCAAGCAACCGCCGGGCCCTTGCTGAAACACCACTATGCCCGCGAATGAAATCGCATGAAGTTCGCAGGCATTTTTGGCCAGGCTTTGGTCGCGAGCCCTACCCGACGTTGACCACCCGCAATTCCTTCGGCATGGAGAAGGTCACGTTCTCCGGTCGACCATCCAGCTCGACGGCGACTTCGGCGCCCCACTCCCGGAGCTGATTGATCACACCTTGCACCAGCACTTCGGGGGCAGAAGCGCCGGCGGTGATGCCGACGCGTTTCACGTTCTCGAACCATTCGCGTTTGAGGTCTTCGGCACCGTCGATCAGGTAGGCCGGGGTGTCCATGCGCTCGGCCAGCTCGCGCAGGCGATTGGAGTTGGAGCTGTTCGGGCTACCGACTACCAGCACCACATCACTTTCGTGGGCAAGCTGCTTCACCGCATCCTGGCGATTCTGGGTGGCGTAGCAGATGTCGTCCTTGCGCGGACCGCCGATGTTGGGGAACTTGGCGCGCAGCGCATCGATGACGCGGCTGGTGTCGTCCATGGACAGAGTGGTCTGGGTGACGAACGACAGGGCATCGGCATTGCGCACCTGCAGCCGCTCGACGTCCGCCTCGTCCTCCACCAGGTAGATGGCGCCGCCGTTGCTGACGTCATACTGACCCATGGTGCCTTCCACTTCCGGGTGGCCGGCGTGGCCGATGAGGATGCATTCGCGGCCATCGCGGCTGTAGCGCGCGACTTCCATATGCACCTTGGTCACCAGCGGGCAGGTGGCGTCGAACACCTTGAGGCCGCGACGAGCGGCTTCCTGGCGCACGGCCTGGGATACGCCGTGGGCGCTGAAGATGACGATCACGTTGTCCGGCACCTGGTCGAGTTCTTCGACGAACACGGCTCCGCGAGCGCGCAGGTCTTCGACCACGAACTTGTTGTGTACCACTTCGTGGCGCACGTAGATCGGCGGACCGAACACCTCGAGGGCACGGTTGACGATCTCGATGGCGCGATCGACGCCGGCGCAGAAGCCGCGAGGGTTGGCGAGTTTGATTTGCATGGTGGTTACCTCGTCCGAACGAGTGAAGATCAGGCCGGCTTGACCGACAAGATCTCCACCTCGAAGGAGAGCGGCTTGCCCGCCAGCGGGTGGTTGAAGTCGACGGTCACATGGGTGTCGTCGACCAACTTCACCACGCCAGGCAGTTCGGCGTTGGCCGCGTCATTGAAGATGATCAGCAGGCCTTCGGAGAGTTCCATGTCCTGGAAGTTGCCGCGGGGCATCACCTGCACGTTCTGCGGATTGGGCTGGCCGAAGGCCTGCTCAGGTTCGACGGCCAGGACCCGCTTGTCACCACTCTTGAGGCCGAACAGCACGCTTTCGAAGCCTGGGAGCAGGTTGCCGTCGCCCACTTTGAAAGTGGCCGGGTTCTTCTCGAAGGTGCTGTCCACCACGTCGCCGTTATCCAGCTTGATGGCGAAATGCAGGGTGACTTCCATGTCCGGCCCTATGCGATGTTCAGTCATGGGCAGGTTCTCCGGACTTCTTCGCTTTGAACATATCCAGCGCCAGCATCACGGCGCCGACGGTGATGGCGCTATCGGCCAGGTTGAACGCCGGGAAGTACCAGCGGTTCTGCCAATGCACCAGGATGAAATCGACCACATGGCCAAGCACCACGCGGTCGTAGAGGTTGCCGAGGGCACCGCCCAGGACCAGGGCCAGCGCAATGGCCAGCCAGGTTTCCTCGGGCTTCAGGCGCTTCAGCCACACCACCAGTACACCGCTGACCACCAGGGCGATCAGGGCGAACAGCCAACGCTGCCAGCCCGAACTGTCGGCCAGGAAGCTGAAGGCCGCGCCGGTGTTGTAGGCCAGGGTCCAGCTGAAATAGTCAGGGATGACCACGATCTGCTGGTAGAGGTTGAGTTCACTCTCGAAGAACCATTTGGTCGCCTGGTCCAGCACGAACACGAGGCCAGTCAGCCAGAGCCAGCCGAGACGGCCATATGCCTTAGGCATAGTGTCGAACCTCACCGGCACCATCGATGTTTTCTACGCAACGACCACACAGGTCCGGGTGCTTCACGAATTGGCCAACGTCGGCGCGGTGGTGCCAGCAACGGCCGCACTTGGTGTGGGCGGACTTGTGAATCTTCAGCTTGAGGCCGGCGACCTCGGTCTCCACGGCGTCGGCCGGAGCGCTGGCCAGCGGCTGGACGTCGGCGGCCGAGGTGATCAGCACGAAGCGCAGCTCATCGCCCAGCTTGGCCAGGCCCGCAGCCAGGGCGTCTTCGGCGAACAGAGTCACTTCGGCCTGCAGGTTGCCGCCGATGGCCTTGTTGCTGCGCAGGTTTTCCAGCTCCTTGTTGACCGAAGCCTTGACCGCCATGACCTGTTCCCAGAACTCGCGGCCCAGCTCGAAGCCTTCCGGCAGCTCGCTCAAACCCTGGTACCAGGTGTTCAGCATCACCGACTCATTGCGCTCGCCCGGCAGGTACTGCCAGATCTCGTCGGCGGTAAAGGCCAGGATCGGCGCGACCCAGCGCACCAGCGCCTCGGCGATATGGAACAGCGCGGTCTGGCAGGAACGGCGCGCCACGCTGTCGGCGGAGGTGGTGTACTGACGGTCCTTGATGATGTCGAGGTAGAAGCCGCCCAGCTCCTGCACGCAGAAGTTGTGCACTTTCGAGTAGACGTTCCAGAAACGGTACTCACCGTAGGCTTCTTCCAGTTCGCGCTGCAGCAGCAGGGCGCGGTCCACAGCCCAGCGATCCAGGGCCAGCATGTCCTCGGCGGGCAGCAGGTCCTTGACCGGGTCAAAGCCATTCAGGTTGGCCAGCAGGAAGCGCGCGGTGTTGCGGATGCGGCGGTAGGCATCGGCGCTGCGCTGGAGAATCTGCTGGGAAACGGCCATTTCGCCGGAGTAGTCGGTAGCCGATACCCACAGGCGCAGGATGTCGGCACCCAGGCTGTCGGTAACTTGCTGCGGAGCGATCACGTTGCCCAGGGACTTGGACATCTTGCGACCGCTCTCGTCCACGGTGAAGCCGTGGGTCAGCAGCTGGCGGTACGGCGCGTGGCCATCGATGGCGCAGCCGGTCAGCAAGGATGAGTGGAACCAGCCACGGTGCTGGTCGGAGCCTTCCAGGTACAGGTCGGCCGCCGGACCGCTGGCATGGCCCAGCTCGGCATGGGAGCCGCGCAGCACGTGCCAGTGAGTGGTACCGGAGTCGAACCACACGTCCAGGGTGTCGCTGATCTTGTCGTACTGGCCGGCTTCGTCGCCGAGCAGCTCGGCGGCGTCCAGCTTGAACCAGGCCTCGATGCCTTCCTGCTCGACACGCTGGGCCACCTGCTCCATCAGCTCGACGGTGCGCGGGTGCAGTTCACCGGTGGCCTTGTGCAGGAAGAACGGGATCGGTACGCCCCAGTTGCGCTGGCGGGAGATGCACCAGTCCGGGCGACCGGCGATCATGCCGTGCAGGCGCGCCTGGCCCCAGGCGGGAACGAACTCGGTCTTGTCGATGGCGGACAGGGCGCGCTCGCGCAGCGTGGAGCCCTGCTCCGGCTGTTTATCCATGCCGACGAACCACTGTGCAGTGGCGCGGTAGATCAGCGGAGTCTTGTGGCGCCAGCAGTGCATGTAGCTGTGGTTGATCGCCTCGTGCTTGAGCAGCGCGCCTACTTCTTCCAGCTTGGCGACGATGGCCGGGTTGGCCTTCCAGATGAACTGGCCGCCGAAGAACGGCAGGTCCTGCACATACACGCCGTTGCTCTGAACGGGGCTCAGGATGTCGTCATTGCTCATGCCGTGCTGTTTGCAGGTACGGAAGTCGTCCTCACCGTAGGCTGGCGCGGAGTGGACGATGCCGGTACCGGCACCCAGCTCGACGTATTCGGCCAGGTAGACGGGCGACAGGCGCTCGTAGAAGGGGTGGCGGAAGCGGATCAGGTCCAGCGCCTCGCCTTTGGCGGTGGCGATGACTTGACCGTCCAGGCCGTAGCGCGAAAGGCAGGATTCCACCAGCTCTTCGGCCAGCACCAGCAGGCGCGCGCCGGTATCCACCAGCGCGTAGTTGAATTCGGGGTGGACGTTCAGCGCCTGGTTGGCCGGGATGGTCCAGGGAGTGGTGGTCCAGATGACGATGGCAGCGGGCTTGGCCAGGCTCGGCAGGCCGAAAGCGGCAGCCAGCTTGTCGACGTCTTCGACCGGGAAGGCCACGTCGATGGCGTCGGACTTCTTGTCGGCGTACTCGACTTCGGCTTCAGCCAGGGCCGAGCCGCAATCGAAGCACCAGTTAACCGGTTTCAAGCCCTTGAACACGAAGCCCTGCTTGACCATTTCGGCCAGGGCACGAATCTCGCCGGCCTCGTTGGCGAAGGCCATCGTCTTGTAGGGGTTGTCCCAGTCACCCAGCACGCCCAGGCGGATGAAGTCGGCCTTCTGGCCTTCGATCTGCTCGGCGGCATAGGCACGGCACAGCTCGCGGGTTTTGTCCGCGGGCAGGTTCTTGCCATGGGTGGTCTCGACCTTGTGCTCGATCGGCAGGCCGTGGCAGTCCCAGCCCGGCACATAGGGGGCGTCATAGCCCGACAGGGTCTTGGAGCGGACGATGATGTCCTTGAGGATCTTGTTGACCGCGTGACCGATGTGAATGCTGCCGTTGGCGTAGGGCGGGCCATCGTGCAGGACGAACTTCGGGCGACCTTCGCCGATCTGCCGCAGCTTGCCGTACAGGTCGATGCTGTTCCAGCTCTGCAGCAGTTCCGGCTCGCGCTGGGGCAGACCGGCCTTCATCGGGAATGCCGTCTCGGGCAGGTTCAGGGTCGCTTTGTAATCGGTCATTTCAGTCCAGGCTCTTCAATTTGATTGAGTACCCTGCCAATAGGCACGGGCGGCAGCGACATCCGCATCGATCGCCGACTTCAACGCCTCCAGGGAGGCAAAACGCTGCTCATCACGCAGCTTGTGATGGAAGGTCACGCTGATCCGCCGGTCATAGAGATCGCCGGCGTAGTCCAGCAGGTGGACCTCCAGGTGGGCGCGCCCGTCACCCTTCACGCTCGGGCGCACGCCGATGTTGGCAACACCGGGCAACTGCCGGCCATCCAGCTCCACACTGACCAGGAACACACCATTGAGCGGCACCCGGCGGCGCTTGAGTTGCACGTTGGCGGTCGGAGTGCCCAATTGCCGACCGAGCTTCTGCCCATGCAGCACCCGGCCGGTAATGGTGAACGGGCGCCCAAGCAGGCGTTCGGCCAGGGCGAAATCACCCTCGGCAAGCGCCTGACGGACGCGGGTGCTGCTGACCCGCAGGCCATCCAGCTCCACGGTGGCCGCGGCTTCGACGCTGAAGCCCTCCGCCGCGCCAGCCTGCTGCAGGAATTCGAAATCACCGGCGCGGTCGCAACCGAAGCGGAAATCGTCACCAATCTCCAGATGCCTGGCACCCAGCCCCTCGACCAGGACCGCATGGACGAACTCGGCGGCGCTGAGCTCACGCAGGCGGCGGTTGAACGCAAGGCACAGCACCCGGTCCACGCCTTCGCGCGCCAGCAACTCGAGCTTGTCGCGCAGACGGGTCAGGCGCACCGGTGCGGTATCCGGGCCGAAGAATTCGCGCGGTTGCGGTTCGAAAATCACCACACAGGTGGGCAAACCCAGCTCAGCCGCACGCTCGCGCAACCGCTTGAGAATGGCCTGATGGCCGCGGTGCACGCCGTCGAAATTGCCGATAGTGGCGACACAGCCCCTATGTTGGGGCCGCAGGTTGTGGAGGCCTTGAACCAGCTGCATAGCACAAGTCTTGTTCACAAAGTGGTCGATTATACGCACAGCCGGCGCTGGACAACAGGCGCTATAGGCCCGCCAGCGCGACAAGTGGCGACGAGTCGCGACTCAGCGATTCACACGGCTCGCCGGGCGAAGTCGCGAAGCCTGAAGCCCAGCAGGGCCAGCATGCCGAAATAGGCAATCACACCCGCCCCGACGAGCACGCCAAGGCGCAGCAGACGCTCGAACATGCCGCCCAGCTCCCAGGCCGGCAGCAGGCGCATAACGCCCAATAGCACCGCGCACATCACCAGCACGGCCAGCACCAGCTTGGCGAGGAAACGGCCCCAGCCGGGCTGCGGCTGGAACAGACGCTGCTTGCGCAACTGCCAGTAGAGCAGCCCGGCGTTCATGCACGCCGCCAGGCTGATGGCCAGGGCCAGACCGGCATGTTTCAAGGGGAAGACGAAGGCGAGGTTCATCAACTGGGTCGCCACCAGTGTGAAAACGGCGATCTTCACCGGCGTGCGGATGTTCTGCCGCGCATAGAAACCGGGCGCCAGAACCTTCACCAGAATGATCCCGAGCAGCCCCACGGCGTAGGCGATCAGCGCACGCTGGGTCATCAGGGCGTCGTTAGCGGTGAACTTGCCGTACTGGAACAGCGCCACCGTCAGCGGCTCGGCCAACAGGGCCAGCGCCAGAGTGCAAGGCAGCACCAGCAGGAAACACAGGCGCAGGCCCCAGTCGAGCAACTGCGAGTAGGCATGGCGATCATCACTGGCATAGGTCTTGGCCAGGGAGGGCAGCAGGATGGTGCCCAGGGCCACGCCCAGCACGCCGGACGGCAACTCCATCAGGCGGTCGGCGTAGTACATCCAGGACACGGAACCGGCCGCCAGGAACGAGGCGAAGATGGTGTTGATGATCAGCGAGATCTGCCCCACGGACACCCCGAAGATCGCGGGCCCCATCTGCTTGAGCACACGCCAGACACCGGTGTCACGCAGGTTCAGCCGTGGCAGTACCAGCATCCCAATGCGCTTCAGCGCCGGAAGCTGGTAGAGCAGCTGCGCCAGGCCACCGACCAGCACGGCCCAGCCGAGGGCCATGATGGGTGGGTCGAAATAGGGAATCAGGAACAGCGCGAAGACAATCATGCTGACGTTCAGCAAGGTCGGCACGAAGGCCGGCACCGAAAAGCGGTTCCAGGTATTGAGGATGGCACCGGCCAGGGAAGACAGCGAAATCAGGAAGATATAGGGGAAGGTGACCCGCAGTAGATCGGTGGTCAGGGCGAACTTCTCAGGAGTATCGGCGAAACCCGGCGCGGTCACCCAGATCACCCAGGGCGCCGCCAGGATCCCCACCAGGGTCACCAGCGCCAGGACCAGGGTCAGCAAGCCAGAGATATAGGCGATGAACGTGCGGGTCGCCTCCTCGCCCTGCTGGGTCTTGTACTCGGCGAGGATGGGCACGAAGGCCTGGGAGAACGCACCCTCGGCGAAGATCCGGCGCAGCAGGTTCGGCAGCTTGAATGCGACGAAGAAGGCGTCGGTCGCCATGCCGGCACCGAAGAAACGCGCGACGATGGTGTCGCGTACAAAGCCCAGGACGCGGGAAAGCATGGTGATGGAGCTGACAGCCGCCAGCGACTTGAGCAGATTCATTCAGGGGGTCCGGAGAGAAAGTGCGCCTTCCGCCGGGCAGCGCTGCCGGGGACGGTCAAGGCTGCCGAGTGTAGAGTCCGGGCAGGATAAAATCATCCGGAAGAAAAGCTTACGCTCGTCGCCCCACTCACCTGATCGCCCTTGACAAGGCCAAAGCGCGTGGGCATGATTCGCGGCCTTAATTTGATTCAATCCCCCAGTTTCGAGGAGCTTGACGGTGGCCAACACACCTTCTGCCAAAAAACGCGCCAAACAGGCTGAGAAGCGTCGTAGCCATAACGCCAGCCTGCGCTCCATGGTCCGTACCTACATCAAGAACGTGGTCAAGGCTATCGACGCCAAGGACCTGCCGAAGGCCCAGGCCGCTTTCACCGCTGCTGTTCCGGTGATCGACCGCATGGCTGACAAAGGCATCATCCACAAGAACAAAGCCGCTCGTCACAAGAGCCGCCTGAACGCCCATATCAAGGCGCTCGGTCAAGCTGCTGCCTAAGCTTGAGTTCTTGTAAAAAACCGGCCTTCTGGCCGGTTTTTTATTGCCTGGATTCTTTGAAAACGATCTGAACACCCATGAAAAAGCCCGGATCATCCGGGCTCTTTCCAGCTATCTCAGGGCCTGCTTGGCCATGGCAGGATCGGAATCGCCGTGACCGCATTCTGCGGACTGCCCTCAATCACGCGGTCGCTGTAGACCAGATAAACCAGGGTATTGCGCTTGCGATCGAAGAAGCGCACCACCTGCATGCTCTTGAACACCAGCGAAGTGCGCTCCTTGAACACCTCCTCGCCATCCTTGAGCTCACCATTGAAGCGGATAGGCCCGACCTGGCGACAGGCGATGGACGCCTCGGCACGATCCTCTGCCAGCCCCAGACCACCTTTCACACCGCCAGTCTTGGCCCGGGACAGGTAGCAGGTCACACCCTCCACCTTGGGATCGTCGAACGCCTCTACCATGATCTTGTCGTTCGGACCGACCCACTTGAACACCGTCGACACCGAACCAATTTCTTCAGCACCAACCAGCAGCGGCATCGCGAGCAAGGCCGCTGCCATTCCTTTGATCAGTCGCATCCCTTCCTCCACGCCTCAGACCAGGACCAGGTTGTCGCGATGCACCAGTTCCGGCTCGTCGACATAGCCCAGCAGCTTTTCGATGAGATCAGAGGACTGGCCAATGATCTTCTGCGCTTCGAGGGCGCTGTAGTTGGCCAGGCCACGAGCGATTTCCGAACCATCAGGCCCGACGCAGACCACCATCTCGCCGCGACGGAAACTGCCCTGGACAGCCTTCACACCCACCGGCAACAGGCTCTTGCGGTCTTCGCGCAGCGCCTTGACTGCACCCGCATCGAGCACCAGGGTGCCGCGAGTCTGCAGATGCCCCGCCAGCCATTGCTTGCGCGCCGCCAGCATGCCGCGCTCAGGTGCCAGCAGCGTACCCAGGCGCTCGCCAGCCTTGAGGCGATCCAGCACTCGCTCGATGCGACCACCAACGATCACCGTATGAGCACCGGAGCGCGCCGCCAAGCGAGCCGCCCGCAGCTTGGTCTGCATGCCACCGCGCCCCAAGGCGCCACCGGTTCCGCCAGCCACGGCATCCAGAGCCGGATCATCGGCACGGGCTTCGAAGATCAATTGGGCATCAGGGTTGTGACGCGGATCGGCGTCGAACATGCCGTCACGGTCGGTGAGGATCACCAGCAGGTCAGCCTCCACCAGGTTGGCCACGAGCGCCGCCAAGGTGTCGTTGTCGCCGAAACGAATCTCATCGGTGACCACAGTGTCGTTTTCGTTGATTACCGGGATTGCCCCCAACTCCACCAGCGTGCGCAGGGTGCTGCGGGCGTTCAGGTAGCGCTTGCGATCCGACAGGTCGTCATGGGTGAGCAGGATCTGCGCCGTGTGGCGGCCATGCTCGGCAAAACTGGATTCCCAGGCTTGGACCAACCCCATCTGCCCCACCGAGGCGGCAGCCTGCAGCTCATGCACGGCACTCGGGCGGCTATGCCAACCCAGGCGACTCATGCCGGCCGCTACAGCGCCAGAGGACACCAGCACAAGCTCCACGCCCGCATCGCGCAGGGCCACCATCTGCTCGACCCAAACCGCCATGGCCGAACGATCCAGCCCACGACCATCAGCCGTGAGCAATGCACTTCCGATCTTCACCACCCAGCGCTGCGCGCCAGTCACCTTGTCCCGCATATCGTCCAACCTTAGCTAGAAGGCCGCGCGGCAAGGCGCGCGGCCATGCGAACACTCCACAACGCCGGGTGGCGCTGGGCTCAGGGTACGTAGAAGATTTCCGGCCCGTCGCCGTCATCCTCGTCGTCATCGAAATCGTCGTCATCGTCGACACCGGCATTCTTCAGGCCGGCACGGCGCAGGGCGCGCTGGTCGTCCATGGCCTGCAGACGGGCACGCGCTTCGTCTTCGATGCGCTGATCCAGCTCAGCGAGCTGCTCGGCGTAATCCGGCTCCTCTTCCATGCGCAGTGTGCGCTCGTCGAGGTAACGCATGATCTCCTGGGAAAGCGCTTCGGTACCTTCGCGCTCCAGGGCGGAAATCACGAACACCGGACCATCCCAGCCCAGACGCTCCAGCACAGCCTTCAAGCGCGCATCACGATCCTCATCGAGAAGCTGGTCCGCCTTGTTCAGCACCAGCCAGCGATCACGCTCGGTCAGTGCAGGGCTGAAGCGAGCAAGCTCTTCGATGATGGTCGCAGCAGCTTCGGCCGGATCACTTTCATCCAGCGGTGCCATGTCGACGATGTGCAGCAGCAGGCGGGTACGCGCCAGGTGCTTGAGGAAACGAATGCCCAGGCCAGCACCTTCGGCGGCACCCTCGATCAGACCGGGAATGTCGGCCACGACGAAGGACTTGAAGCGACCCACGCTGACCACACCCAGGTTTGGCACCAGAGTGGTGAAGGGATAGTCGGCGACCTTCGGCTTGGCGGCGGACACCGCACGAATGAAGGTGCTCTTGCCAGCATTTGGCAGACCCAGCAGACCAACGTCAGCCAGCACCTTCAGCTCCAGCTTGAGGTCGCGGGACTCGCCCGGCTTGCCCTTGGTGGTCTGACGCGGTGCGCGGTTGGTACTGGACTTGAAACGAGTGTTACCCAGGCCGTGCCAGCCACCCTGAGCCACCAGCAGGCGCTGACCAGGCTTGGTCAGGTCGCCGATGATTTCCTGGGTGGCCGCATCGATGATGGTGGTGCCCACAGGCACCGGCAGGACCAGGTCATCACCCTTGCGCCCGGTGCAGTCCTTGCTGCCGCCGTTCTCGCCGCGCTGAGCGTCGAAGCGACGGGTGTAGCGGTAGTCCACCAGGGTATTGAGGTTCGGATCGGCCTCCATGAACACGGAGCCGCCATCGCCCCCGTCACCACCGTTGGGGCCGCCCTTTTCAATGAATTTTTCGCGACGGAAACTCATCAGGCCATTGCCGCCGTCGCCCGCTTTTACAAAGATCGATACTTCATCGACGAATTTCATCAGGACGCCTCCCGCCACGGGGACGGGTTGAGTGAAACAAAGCACATAGGATACAGGGAACCCCGCTCGATGCAGAGTTTCCGTGGAGCAGAAACAAAAAAGCCCCGTCGCAAGACGGGGCTCTTCCAGCGAGGTCGCTATCAGGCAGCGACGATGCTTACGTACTTGCGGTTGAAAGCACCTTTGACCTCGAACTTGATCACGCCGTCCACTTTCGCGAACAGGGTGTGATCCTTGCCCAGGCCTACGCCGACGCCGGCGTGGAACTTGGTACCGCGCTGACGCACGATGATGTTGCCGGCTTTGACAGCCTGGCCGCCGTAAAGCTTCACGCCAAGGCGTTTACTTTCTGAGTCGCGGCCGTTGCGGGTAGAACCGCCAGCTTTTTTGTGTGCCATGAGTCAAATCCTCCAAAAAGGAAATTAGGCCTGGATGCCGGTGATCTTGATTTCAGTGAACCACTGGCGGTGGCCCTGGCGCTTCATGTGGTGCTTACGACGGCGGAACTTGATGATGCGCACTTTGTCGTGACGGCCTTGGGAGACCACTTCAGCGACTACTTTGGCGCCATCTACAACCGGAGCACCGATTTTCACGTCTTCGCCATTGCCGATCAGCAGGACGCGGTCGAAAGTCACGGATTCGCCGGTGGCGACTTCGAGCTTCTCGACTTTCAGGAATTCACCTTCAGCGACTTTGTATTGCTTGCCGCCGGTAACGATAACTGCGTACATGGATTTTCTCCGTTAAACCTGCTCACCCGACGCTTTATAAGAAGAGGTATGGGTCGGCATGGCTGCATGGGGCCGGAATTGACGCCCGTGCAATTGCGTAAGGCAGGAAAATGCCCAAGGAAAGTTCAGGGGCCGCGATTGTACGCAAGCAGCGATTGCCGCGCAAGCACCGCCAGCGCTCGCCTTGACAGTCCCCGGCCCGGTCCCTAGCATGCCGCGCATCCCAATAGGAGCACTTCTGGCTGATGCAACCCCAGGCTTTCTACCGCGTGGTGGCGGACGATTTTACCGCAGTCGACGACATCATTCGCCGGCAGTTGACCTCCCGCGTTCCTCTGGTGGAAAAGATCGGTGATTACATCGTCTCCGCTGGCGGCAAGCGCCTGCGCCCGCTCCTGGTCCTGCTGAGCGGCAATGCCCTGGGCTTCGGCGGCGACCAACTGCGCCTGCTGGCCGCCACCATCGAATTCCTGCACACCTCCACCCTGCTCCACGACGACGTGGTGGACGCCTCTGGACTGCGCCGCGGCCGCTCCACCGCCAATGCCCTGTGGGGCAACGCGCCGAGCGTGCTGGTGGGCGACTTCCTCTATGCCCGCTCCTTCGAAATGATGGTGGAACTCGGCTCCATGCCGGTCATGCGCATCATCTCCCAGGCCACCCGGGTCATCGCCGAAGGCGAAGTGCTGCAGCTGTCCAAGATCCGTGACGCCAGCACCACCGAAGAAACCTACATGGAAGTCATCCGCGGCAAGACCGCGATGCTCTTCGAAGCCTCCACCCACAGCGCAGCGATGCTGGCCGGCGCCAGCGCCGAACAGGCCGAAGCCCTGCGCCAGTTCGGCGACGCCCTGGGCATCGCCTTCCAACTGGTGGATGACCTGCTCGACTACCGTGGCGATGCCGCCACCCTCGGCAAGAACGTCGGTGACGACCTGGCCGAAGGCAAGCCCACCCTGCCGCTGATCGCTGCCATGCGCGACGGCACGCCGGAGCAGGCCAGCCTCGTGCGCAAGGCCATCCAGCAAGGCGGCAGCCAGGACCTGGAAGGCATTCGCGCCGCAGTCGAAGCCGCCGGCGCCCTGGACTACACCGCCCGTCTGGCCCGCGATTACGCCGCCCGTGCCATCGCCTGCCTGGACACGCTGCCGTCCAACGCCTACCGCGACGCCCTGATCGAGCTCACCGAATTCGCCGTCGCGCGGACCCACTGAGTCCCGATCCGCTGAAAAGCCCGTCCTGGTGACGGGCTTTTTTCTGTCTCGACGAAAGGTATCGATTGGCACTTGCCATTTCGATAATAGGAATTATTCTCACCTCAACGCTTTTCAAGGAGATGAGCCATGACCTACCTGATCGATGCCTGGCTGGATCGCCCCCACCCCTACCTGCGGATACTCCATCGGGAAACCGGTGAGGTTTGCGCCGTACTGGAAGAAGACGATCTCGACGAACTACGCGACCAGGGCGACCTTGACCTCGCCGGCCTGAACTCCAGCGAACCGCTGGTACTCAAGGAGCTGGTGCGCAATCTCTTCCTGTTCTGCTACGCCAGGGCGCTGCGACCCCACGGCGAGGTGCACTGAAAGGGATTCGGGAATCTGGGTGACGCCAGGACGCGTCATCCGCAATGCCGGCGCCCGGGCGCCGGCTTGCAGCGAGGGCAAAGGCGCCCTCGCGGGTTCCTGGGCGGGCCAGGGACGGCACGCCCAGGGGTCACCTGGATCAGAGGATGTCCAGGAGCTCCACGTCGAACACCAGCACGCTGTGCGGCGGGATGCTGCCAACAGCCTGACCGCCGTAGGCCAGTTCGCTCGGCACGTGCAGACGCCACTTGCTGCCAGCGTTCATCAGTTGCAGGGCTTCCACCCAACCAGCGATCACGCCGCCCACCGGGAATTCGGCAGGCTGGCCACGATCGTAGGAGCTGTCGAACACGGTGCCGTCGATCAGCGTGCCGTGGTAATGGGTGCGCACGGTGTCCTCGGCCGACGGCTTGGCGCCCTCGCCCGCTACCAGCACCTCGTACTGCAGGCCGGACGCCAGGACGGTCACGCCCTCGCGCTTGGCATTCTCTTCCAGGTAGGCACGACCGGCGCCAGCGGCGGCTTCCGCCTTGGCCTGGGCTTCGGCCTGCATGCGCTCGCGAATCACGCGGAAGCTGGCGGACAGGGCAGCACCATCGACGCGGCTTTCCAGGCCCTGGAAGGCATCGCTGAGGCCAGCGATCACGGCGTCCAGGCTCACACCGGGCGGGGGATTGTCACGGATCTGGTCGCCGAGCTGGCGGCCGATGCCATAGCTGACGCGGGTTTCGTCGGTGGAAAGGTCGAGTTGGGACATCGCGGAGCTCCGCTCAGGGTAAAAAGGCCGGCCAGACTAGCACAGCTTCCCCTCCCCGGCGCGGGCTCCGATCTGCTCCCCGTTCAGTGGGAAACGCGTGTCGAGATCGGGACCTTCACGGTGTCCTGACTATCAGCATCCATTCCGCACATCTCGTCATGCACCACGTTGTGCACCAGGTGGAACGGCAGGTCCGGGAACTCTTGGAGCACCTCCCGTGCATGCTCAACCGAGCGCAGGTGCGTGGCATGGCCTTGACCATCGTCCAGATGGTGGGAACGGCCGTCGATCCGTGCTTCCAGCAGATAGATACCCCCTTCCAGGGAGATCAGGTTGATTTCTTCGACGTGCCCGGCACGGGCATGGCTGGTGAGGTCGTGCAATTTCATGGCTTCGCCCTCGCGCGCTGTACACCTCAAATCTAATGCACAGGGCCGGCAGCAGACGGCAGAAACGCAACCGCCCGTCCGCTTTTCAGCGGACGGGCGGCCTGGGAGGGAGGTAAAGCGAGAATCAGTGGTCGTGCTTGGTCATCTTGTCCAGGTAGCCCATGGCGAAGGCCGAGATGACGAAAGTCATGTGCAGGACCACGTACCACATGATCTTGCCGTTATCGATGTTCTGCGCGTCCATGAAAATACGCAGCAGGTGGATCGAGGAGATCGCCACGATGGAGGCCGCCACCTTCATCTTCAGCGAGCCGGAGTCCATCTTGCCGAGCCAGCTCAGCTTCTCCTTGTCGTCGTCGATGTCCAGTTGCGAAACGAAGTTCTCGTAGCCAGAGATCATCACCATCACCAGCAGGCCGCCCACCAGGGACATGTCGATCAGCGAGAGCAGCACCAGGATCAGGTCTGCCTCAGTCTTCTCGAAGACGTGCGGCAGGATATGAACGATCTCCTGGAAGAATTTAAGGGTCAGTGCCAGCAAGGCCAGGGACAGGCCGAAGTAGATCGGAGCCAGCAGCCAGCGCGCGGCGTACATCGAGTTTTCTAGAAAGCGTTCCATGGCTTCTCGTAGTCAGTAAAAAACCGGCCGCGAGTATAACGAGGTGTTTCCTACAGAAAAATAATGGCCACGCCGGAGGAAATATCCCCAAACACTGTGGATAAGTCTGTGCACGAGCACTGGAACGTCGCGCGAACGCCACTCCCCGCGCTGACGGGCAGCCGCTGCTCAAAAGCTGGTCAACCAACCCCGTCAGCTTTCGGGACGGAACTGGCAGTCGCCCAGGCCTCGACAGCGCGTACCGTTGATGCGTCGCAGCTCACCTTGCAGGTGCAGCCGCCAGATCGGCGGGTCGTGGGCTTCGGTGTAGCCCTGCTCCGCCAGGCAGTCGGCAATCGCGGAGAGCACCGATTCCGCCACGAGAGGCCCGTGGAATGGGCCCTGGGCTTTGATCGCCGAGGGTTGTTCCCCCGACATTCCCGCCGCACAGAGCAGCGTCCAGAGTCCATTCTCTCCCGCCAGCGGACGGATCACACACTCGATCCGAGTCACCAGTCCCAGGCATTGGCGGGTAAGGCAGAGGTTGCGCGTCATGGCGGCTTTCCTCGCAGGGGCCTGATTTCAGCCTACACCCGAGTTTGGACCTGCGAAAGCGCGACGCTTATCCACGCAAACTGTGGATAACCCTGTGAACAGGGTGAGGGAAACGCGAAGGGAGGCCGATTGCGCGTGCCTCCCTAACCGTTGTTCGGTGACTGACCAGCCACGCCGGGAACACGCCCCGGCATGACCGGTCAGGGGATCGTTCAGGACGGTCCCTGGGTCTTGTCCGGAGCCGGCGCCTTGCCGGGTTCCTTCTTGGGCCCCTTGCGCGCCGGCTTGGGCGGCGCTGCAACCTTGGCGACCACTTCGGCGATTTCCTGGGTGGGCGCCGCTTTCTCCTCTTCTTCCAGCCCCATCTCGGCGATTTCCCGCAGGCGCGCGACCACACGGGCGTTGACGCTGCCTTCGGGGAACTGGCCCTTCTCGTCAGGCACACCGGCCGGCTCGCCCACCAGCAGGCTCAGAGCCTCGTCGGCCTGGCGCACTGCGTAGACATGGAAGCGCCCCTTGCGCACCGCATCCAGCACGCGCTCGTCGAGCATCAGCGTGGTGACGTTGGCGTGGGGGATGATCACCCCCTGTTCGCCGGTCAGGCCGCGGGCCTCGCACAGGCGGAAGAAGCCCTCGATCTTCTCGTTGACCCCTCCCACTGCCTGTACCTCACCGAACTGGTTGATCGAGCCGGTGATGGCGAAGCATTGCTTGAGCGGGGTGCGCGACAGCGCCGAGATCAGGGTGCAGGCCTCGCCGAGGGAGGCGCTGTCGCCGTCCACGTAGCCGTAGGACTGCTCCAGGGCGATGCTCGCGGAGATCTCCAGGGGGAATTCCTGGGCATATCGACTGCCGAGGTAACCGGTGAGGATCATCACCCCCTTGGAGTGGATCGGCTGGCCAAGGTTGACCTCGCGCTCGATGTCGACGATGCCCGAGCTACCGGGATAGACGGTCGCGGATATCCGCGCCGGCACGCCGAAGGCCGAGTCGCCCACTTCCAGCACGGTCAGGCCGTTGCACTTGCCCACGGCGGCGCCAGCGGTGTCGATCAGGATGACGCCCGCCAGCATGTCGTCGAGGATGCGTGCGGATACGCGGCCCGTGCGGGTGGCCTTGGCTCGGAGGGCGCGGTCGATGTGATCGGCGTCAGTCAGGGGCTCATTCGCCAGCTGACGGATGAAGTCCGCTTCGCTGACCAGTTGGAACAGATCACCGATTCGCGCCGACAGACGCCCCTGGTGCTCGGCCAAGCGTGCGCTGTAGGTCGCCAGGCGGGCCACGGCGGCCGCAGTGAGGGGCGCCATGCCCTCTTCGGAGGTGCGGGTCTTCAGCAACTGGGCGAATTGCTCCAGGCTGTCGTCCGACAGGGCGATTTCCTCGTCGAAGTCCACCAGCACGCGGAACATCTCCTGGAAGTCGGGATCCAGGTCCTGGAGTGTGTAGTAGAGCTGGCGCGAACCGATGATCACCACCTTGACCTGCAGCGGGATCACCTGCGGCGTCAGGGTGACGGTGGCCAGGCGGCCGAGTTCCGCCAGAGGCGACTCCATCTTCAGCTTGCGCGATTGCAGGGCACGCTTCAGGGCATCCCAGACAAAGGGCTCGCTTAGTAGTTTTTCCGCCTCCAGGATCAGGAAACCGCCATTGGCCCGGTGCAACGCACCTGGGCGCAACTGGCGATAGCTGGTGTAGAGGGCGCCCTGGTCGGTGCCGTACTCGATACGGCCGAACAGGTTGTCGTAGGTGGGATGCGGCTCGAACACCACGGGAGCGCCACCGCTGGCGTGATGGCCAACGACCAGGCTGGGGCAGTACTGCTCTTCCAGAATCTCACGGCGCTGGGCGTCCGGCTTGTCGTCCAGTAGCTGGTCCACCACCGTTTTCAGCAGGTTCACCTGCATGGCCTGCAGATAGGCCACCACACCGGCGTTTTCCGCGTACTTCTCCGAAAGCGGCGACAGCAGCGGCTGCAGGGCCTGGGTGATGGTTTCCTCGTTGAGCTGGCGCAGCTGGTTGCTGGACTCGCGCTTCCACTGCGGCAGGCTGGACAGCTCCTCGTTCAGGCGCTCCTCCAGCATGGAAATGTCGTCATGGAAGCGCTCGCGCTCGGCTTCGTCCAACTGGGCGAAGTCCGCCTCGTCCAGGGCCTTGCCATCTTTCATCGGGGTGAAGGCAATGTTTGCGCTGTCGCGGTAGAGGGCGACGTCCTTCTCCAGGGCGACGCGCTCGATTACATCCAGGGCACGGTCGTAGCGCTGGTTGAAGGCGCGATCGATGGCGCTCTTCTTCTGCTGGAAGGTGGGGGTCTCGAATACCGCCGGGAAGGTGGACAGCAGGTTATCCACCAGATGCTCGATGTCACAGACGAACCCGCTCGCTTCGCCCGCCGGCAACTGCAAGGCCCGCGGCTCGCGAGGCTCTTCGAAGTGGTTGACGTAGAGCCAGTCCGCCGGGGTTTGCAGGCGCTTGCCCTCGGCCTTGAGATAGCGTTTGACGAAGGAGAAGCGGCCAGTGCCCGGTTCCCCCATGACATAGACGTTGTAGCCCGGACGCGGCATGGCCACGCCGAACTGCAGGGCCTCCACCGCGCGTTCCTGGCCGAGTACACCCCGGAAGGGCTCCAGGTCTTCGGTACTCTTGAAGTTGAACTGATGGGGCTCGAACGGACGGGTCAGCGCATCGGGCGCCAGACGCAGGCTGGCAGCGAAGGAGTCAGACATCGAGTGTCCTTAGTGGCTCGGCAAGAAAGCGATGGCCGCATTCTGGCGCCGCCCTGACATCACTGGCAAGGCATTGCGCCAGGGGTTGTCAGTGCTCCCGGTCGGCACAGTCCAGGCAGTACTCGGCGGCAGGCAGTATCGCCAGGCGCGCAGGCTCGATGGCCTCGCCGCAACGCTGGCAATAGCCGTAGCTTCCGTCTGCCAGGCGCAGCTTGGCCATGCCCACGCGGCGCAGGGCGGCCTCGGTCTCGACGAGGATGGCAGTCAACACTTCATCGTTCTCGCGCTCCCCCGCCTGCTCGGCGAAATCCGGCGAGTGACTGCTGGCCAGGTCTTCACGAATGGAGTTGGCGCGGGCGGTGTACTCCGCTATCAGGGCGTCGAGAGCCGCCCTCGGGTCGGTTGCTGTCATGCTGGAATCTCCCCAGTTCTCACTCTAAGTGTGGACGCTGTAACGCAGCCTGCATCCCACCCGTGCAAACTTGCGCAAATGCACGTCTTAACCTTGCTTGACACCCGCCCTGGCCTTCCCCAAAGCTCCGCCCGTCGAACCTCTCATGAAGAAGAGCTGCGCCCTTGAAACGGATTTTCCCGTACCTCGCCCTGTGCACCTGGATGACCGCCCACGCAACTCCCCAAATCCCTGCTGAACGCCTGCAGACACTGGCCAGCGATCCCTACTGGATCGCCCTGGGGCATTACGAGACGGGCAAGCTGGGCGGCTGGCGCAGCTACGTGGACGATCCCGACTTCTTCCTCGCCGAGGACGGGCCGAGCAACCCGGAAGCCGAACTGCGCGCCACCCTGGAGGCGATCTACGCCCCGGAAGGTCAAGGCGACAAGCACCCGCAGTGCACCTACCCGGCACGTACCCGCTGGTTGCGCGAGCAGCTCCAGCTCAGCGGCCTGCCGCAGCCGGACTGCAGCGAATTCAAGACCTGGTACGCCGACGTCAACCCGCACAGCACGGTGCTGGTCTTCCCCGCCGCCTACCTGAACAGCCCCTCGTCCATGTTCGGCCACACCCTGCTGCGCATCGACCAGCCGGACATCCACGAAAACAACACGGTGATGCTCAGCTACGCGCTGAACTTCGGCGCCTTCATCGAAGGTGCGGACAACAGCATCCTCTACGCCTGGAAGGGCCTGATGGGCGGCTACCCCGGCCTGTTCGCCCTGGTGCCCTATCGCGACAAGCTCAAGGAATACAGCCGCCTGGAGAACCGCGACCTCTGGGAGTACCGCCTGAACCTCACCCCGGAGGAAACCGGGCGCATGGTCGAGCACGTCTGGGAACTCAAGCAGATTCGCTTCGACTACTACTTCTTCGACGAGAACTGCTCCTACCGCCTGCTGGAGCTGCTGGAAATCGCACGCCCCGGCATCGAACTCACCGAGCAGTTCCCGATTACCGCCATCCCCACCGACACCGTGCGCGCCATCAAGCAGGCCGGCCTGGTGGAATCCATCGACTACCGTCCCTCGCGGGAAAAGGAACTGCTGGCCCGCGCCGAGCCGCTGGACGACGCCGAACAGCAATGGGTATTGCAGCTTGCCGACGACGAGAAACTGCTCGACGACCCGGCGTTCCTCGCCCTGCCCGCCCCACGCCGCGCCCTGATCCAGGACGCTGCCTTCCGCCTGGTGCGCTACCGCTCCACCGGCGAAGACCGCACCCGCGAGATCGCCACCCGCAGCTTCAAGCTGTTGCAGAGCATCAATCGCAATCCGCCGCCGGAGCTGGAAGTGGAGCGCCCTGGCCTGCCCGAGGAAGGCCACGAATCGCGCACCTGGCAACTGGGCGCGGGCACCCGCGAGGATCGCGCCTTCGCCGAGTACGGCCTGCGCATGGCCTACCACGATCTCAACGACAATCTGTCCGGCTTCCCGCTGGGGGCGCAGATCGAGATCCTCCAGCTCAAGCTGCGCCAGTACGAGGACAACCACTGGCAGCTGCAGCGCCTGGACCTCGCCACCATCCGTTCCCTGACCCCGCGCGGTGAATTGCTCAAGCCCCTCTCCTGGCAGGTTGCCGGCGGCCTGGAGCGTGTACTGGGCGAAGATGGCGACGAACGCCTGGTGAGCCACCTCAACGGTGGCGTCGGCGGCTCGTGGAATCTCGGCGAGGACGCCCTCGGCTTCGCCATGGCCACCGCCCGCATCGAGCACAACGAAGACTTCGCCCCCTTCGTCGCCACCGCTGCCGGCTTCAACACCGGCCTGCTCTGGCACAACCCGCTGGGTACCACGAGCCTGGAAGCTGCAGGCGACTACTTCCACAACGGCGAAGTCCGCCGCCGGTTGTCCCTCAACCAGCAATGGGAAATCTCCCGCGACCTCGGCCTGCGCCTGACCGCACAACGGGAGTTCAGCCAGCTCGCCGCCCCGGTGAACGAAGTGATGCTGGAACTGAAGTGGTACCACTATTGAGTGGCCAAGCTTTACCTTGTAGGAGCGAATTCATTCGCGAATGAGTTCGCTCCTACGGATTTCACTACCCCGCACCACCGGTAAGATGCGCGCCCGGCCCGCCACAACGGGCCCAGAATGGTTATCCACACCCTCGTCAGGCGATGCAGATGAACACCAACGGTTCCCAATTGCTGGAAGTTTCCAACGGCAAGCCGATCAAGCTCTGGACCCAGGGCGTGCCGGTGGAAGACGAAGCCCGCCAGCAGTTGATCAACACGGCCAGGATGCCCTTCATCTTCAAGCATCTGGCGGTGATGCCCGACGTGCACCTGGGCAAGGGCTCGACCATCGGCAGCGTGATCCCGACCGTGGGCGCCATCATCCCCGCCGCCGTGGGCGTGGATATCGGCTGCGGCATGATTGCTGCCCTCACCTCCCTGCGCGCCGCCGACCTGCCGGACAATCTTCACGGTCTGCGCAGCGCCATCGAACGCGCGGTGCCCCACGGCAAGACCTTCGGCCGGCACGACCAGGGCGCCTGGGACAACGTGCCGGATGCCGCCGACCAGGCCTGGCGGCCCCTGGCAAGGCGCTTCAAGGCCATCACCGCGAAGTACCCGCGCCTGGAGAAGACCAACAACCGCCATCACCTGGGAACACTGGGCACCGGCAACCACTTCATCGAGGTCTGCCTGGACGAGGCCGACCGCGTCTGGTTCATGCTGCACAGCGGCTCGCGCGGGGTGGGCAATGCCATCGGCACCCTGTTCATCGAGCTGGCCCAGGCCGACATGCGCCAACACATCGCCAACCTGCCGGACCGCGACCTGGCCTACTTCGAGGAACGCAGCAGGCACTTCGACGACTACGTGGAAGCCGTGGGCTGGGCCCAGGACTTCGCCCGGCAGAACCGCGCCCTGATGATGCAGGCGGTGATCGACGCTGCCCGCAAGGTGCTCAAACGACCCTTCGACGCCAGCCTGGAAGCGGTGAACTGCCACCACAACTATGTGCAGAAGGAATGGCACTTCGGCCGCGAAGTGCTGGTGACGCGCAAGGGCGCGGTGTCGGCGCAGAAGGGTGAGCTGGGCATCATTCCCGGCTCCATGGGCGCGAAGAGCTTCATCGTCCGCGGACTGGGCAACGAAGAAGCGTTCTGCTCCTGCAGCCACGGCGCCGGTCGCGCGATGAGCCGTGGGCGGGCGAAGAAACTGTTCACCGTGGAAGACCAGGTCCGCGCCACCGCCCATGTGGAATGCCGCAAGGACAAGGATGTGATCGACGAGATCCCGATGGCCTACAAGGACATCGACGCCGTGATGGCGGCCCAGCGCGACCTGGTGGAAGTGGTGCACACCCTGCGCCAGGTGGTCTGCGTCAAGGGCTGAAGGCCTTGACGCTTTGATCACATCGCCAGCGCTAGACTTCCGGTAATACACCCCAGTCGCGCGTGCGCCCGCCTTTTGGTGCACGGGAGCCTACCTATGGCGTCACGTCACGCCGTCCTTCTCGCCCTCCTGCTCACCGGCCTGCTCGCAGGCTGCGAATCCACCCACGACCATCTGATCGCCCAAGGTTACCCACCGGCCTTCGCCGACGGCTTTGCCGATGGTTGCAGCAGTGGTCGCCAGGCGGCAGGAGTGATCAGTGGCGAGTTCCGCAAGAACGTGCCGCGCTATCTCAAGGATGCCAACTATGCCGAGGGCTGGAGCGACGGCTTCCGCCAGTGTCAGGCGCAGGTGCAGAGCGAGGAACAGCGCGAATACGAGGAATGGCGCCGCGATCGGGAGGATGTCGAGTGGCAGAGAAATCGGGGCAACGCCATGGGGAGGGCGCTGCATCCGGATTGAAGCAGAACTGGATTACGGCATCTGTGGGAGCGATTTCAATCGCGAATGAATTCGCTCCCACAGGATCAACGAGTCACCGTTACACCACACCCTGCGCCAGCATGGCGTCGGCGACTTTCACGAAGCCGGCGATGTTGGCGCCCTTCACGTAGTTGATCCGGCCGTTCTCTTCGCCGTAGCTCACGCATGCGTGGTGGATGTTCTGCATGATGCCGTGCAGGCGCTGGTCCACCTCGCCGGCGGTCCAGTGCAGGCGCATGGCGTTCTGGCTCATTTCCAGACCGCTGGTAGCCACGCCGCCGGCGTTGGACGCCTTGCCCGGGGCGAAGAGGATGCCCGCCTCGAGGAACAGGTCCACCGCCTCGAGGGTCGACGGCATGTTGGCGCCTTCGGCCACGCAGATGCAGCCGTTGGCCAGCAGCGCGCGGGCGTCTTCACCGTTCAGCTCGTTCTGGGTCGCGCAGGGCAGCGCGATGTCGCAAGCCAGCGACCAGGGACGCTGGCCGGGCATGAAGCGCAGGCCCGGTGCACTCAGTTCGCTGAGGCGTCCTCGGCGGACGTTCTTCAGCTCCATCAGCTCTTCCCACTGTTCCTGGGTCAGGCCGGCTTCGGCGAACAGGGTGCCCTCGGAGTCGGACAGGGAAATCACCTTGCCGCCCAGCTCCATCACCTTCTGCGCCGCGTACTGGGCCACGTTGCCAGAACCGGAGATGGCCACGCGCTGGCCGTCGAAACCGCGGCCCATGCCCTTGAGCATCTCCTGGGCGAAGTACACGCAGCCGTAACCGGTGGCTTCGGGGCGGATCAGGCTGCCGCCGTAGGCCAGGCCCTTGCCCGTGAGGACCGAGGTGAACTCGTTGGACAGGCGCTTGTACTGGCCGAAGAGGAAGCCGATTTCACGGGCGCCGACGCCGATATCACCGGCCGGCACGTCGAGATCGGCACCGATGTGACGGTACAGCTCGCTCATGAAGGACTGGCAGAAGCGCATGACTTCCGCGTCGCTCTTGCCCTTGGGGTCGAAGTCCGAGCCGCCCTTGCCGCCGCCCATGGGCAGCGAGGTCAGGGAATTCTTGAATACCTGCTCGAAGGCGAGGAACTTCAGCACGCCCAGGTTCACCGACGGGTGGAAGCGCAGGCCGCCCTTGTACGGGCCGATGGCGCTGCTCATCTGCACGCGATAACCACGGTTCACCTGCACACGGCCGGCATCGTCGACCCACGGCACCCGGAACAGGACGGCACGCTCCGGCTCGACGATCCGCTCGATGATGCCGGCCTCCAGGTACTTCGGATTGGCTTCAAGGAATGGCCAAAGGCTGCGCAGGACCTCTTCCACCGCCTGATGGAACTCAGGCTGGTCGGGGTCGCGCTGCTTCAGGCGCTGCAGGAATGCGTCGACGGATTGCGTCATGTTTCTCACCATTTTTCTTTTGTGAACAATTTATGGCGCGAGACTCTACCAAGCTGGCCAGCACCTCGATAGGGCAAAGTGACGCATATCTGAATCTTTTTGGTGCATTACATGTAAATGGCGCTACGAAAAAGAAATAACACCGCATGAAATCGCTGATTTCAGGTTTTTCCCCTCAGATTGCTCCAAGCAACCTGATGCACCATTTCGCAGCCACGCCGCACCATGACGGACCACTGCACGCCACGAGCGGCCCGTTTTCACCCGGAGCACTCGCACTATCAGCGCAATTGGATACAAGCCGGCCATGATGAGGCCGGGGCAGGCAATGTCTCAGCGCTCCGCCGACTCCCGCAGCACCTGCCGGGGATTGATGCCCAGCTCGCTGCGCTTGCCGCGCATCACCACCACGCCATGGTCCGGCAGGGAGTGCCAGACATCCTCGGTCACGCAGACACCCACACCCATGGCGGCATCGTCCAGCACCAGCTCCACACGGAACCGGCAACCCAGGCCGCCAGACTCCTTGCCCAGCACGCGGGCGGCGAATTCGGCGTCCTCACCCAGCCATTGGGTATAGAGCGCGGCAGCGGGTACCTGCAGGGCACCCCAGACCACGAGCACCAGCAACGACCCTAGGGTCAGGTGCAACTGCCAGCGGGCGGCATCGGTTTCCAGCCCGAACAGGGTGCTGAAGCGCTCGCGCCGGGCCAGCCAGGCATAGAGCCCAGCCCCCAGAGCCAAGGAGCAGGGAACGGAAACCACCTTCCAGGCGGGAGAGGGATAGAAGGAGAAATACAGGCCACAGACCCCGAACAGCGCCAGGGAGGAGAGCCAGAACAGGTAGTGGTTGAATCCTTTCATCGAACCTCCAGAAACGACAACGGAGCCAAAAGGCCCCGTTGTCTGCGATGCCTGCCCGGTAAAGTTACTGGGCGAGCTTCTTGTAACGCACGCGGTGCGGCTGGGCGGCAGCCTCGCCGAGGCGTTTCTTGCGGTCCGCTTCGAACTCGGTGTAGTTGCCTTCGAAGAAGTTCACCTTGCCGTCGTCCTCGTAGGAGAGGATGTGGGTGGCGATACGGTCCAGGAACCAGCGATCGTGGGAAATCACGATGGCGGCGCCGGGGAAGTCCAGCAGCGCTTCTTCCAGCGCACGCAGGGTTTCCACGTCGAGGTCGTTGGACGGTTCGTCGAGCAGCAGCACGTTGCCGCCCTGCTTCAGGGTCAGGGCCAGGTGCAGGCGACCACGCTCACCACCGGAGAGGTCCTTGACGAACTTCTGCTGGTCGGCGCCCTTGAAGTTGAAGCGGCCGACGTAGCTGCGCGACGGAACTTCGTAGTTGCCGATCTTGATCTGCTCGAAGCCGTCGGAAACCTGCTGCCAGACGGTCTTGGTGCCTTCCAGGCTATCGCGGCTCTGGTCGACGCTGGCGATTTGCACGGTTTCACCGATCTCGATGCGACCGGAGTCCGGCTGCTCCTTGCCGGTGAGCATGCGGAACAGGGTCGACTTACCGGCACCGTTACCGCCGATCACGCCGACGATGGCGCCTTTCGGAATGCTCAGGGACAGGTCGTCGATCAGTACGCGATCGCCGTAGCCCTTGGTGACGTTGTGCAGCTCGATGACCTTGTCGCCCAGGCGCGGACCGGCCGGGATGTAGATCTCGTTGGTCTCGCTGCGCTTCTGGAATTCCTGCGACTGCATTTCCTCGAAGCGTTGCAGACGGGCCTTGGACTTGGACTGACGAGCCTTGGCGCCCTGGCGCACCCACTCCAGTTCAGCCTTCATGGCCTTGGCGTGGGAGGCTTCCTGCTTGGCTTCCTGGGCCAGGCGGTTGGCCTTGGATTCCAGCCAGCCGGAGTAGTTACCTTCGAACGGAATGCCGTGGCCGCGGTCCAGTTCGAGAATCCAGCCGGCAACGTTGTCGAGGAAGTAACGGTCGTGGGTAATGGCTACCACGGTGCCCGGGAAGTCATGGAGGAAGTGCTCCAGCCAGGCGACGGAGTCGGCGTCCAGGTGGTTGGTCGGCTCGTCCAGCAGCAGCATGTCGGGGGCGGACAGCAGCAGGCGGCACAGGGCCACGCGGCGCTTCTCGCCACCGGAAAGGTGTTCGATCTTCGCGTCCCACTGCGGCAGGCGCAGGGCGTCTGCGGCGACTTCCAGCTGGCGCTCCAGGTTGTGGCCATCGGAGGCCTGGAGGATGGCTTCCAGCTTGGCCTGCTCGGCGGCCAGGGCGTCGAAGTCGGCGTCCGGCTCTGCGTAGGCAGCGTAGACCTCGTCCAGGCGGGCCTGGGCCTGCTTGATTTCGCCCACCGCCTCTTCAACGATGTCGCGCACGGTCTTGGTCGGATCCAGCTTGGGTTCCTGGGGCAGGTAGCCGACTTTGATGCCAGGCATCGGGCGGGCTTCACCATCGATCTCGGTGTCCACCCCGGCCATGATGCGCAGGAGGGTCGACTTACCCGCGCCGTTCAGGCCGAGCACGCCGATCTTGGCGCCCGGGAAGAAGGACAGGGAAATGTCTTTGAGGATCTCACGCTTCGGGGGCACGACCTTGCCGACCCGGTGCATGGTGTAGACGTATTGAGCCATGACTGACCTTGGTGCTGTGACGAATGTGGAATAAGGCGGGGAGCGACAATCAGGGAACAGGCGCTCCCGCGCGCGTGCGGCAAAGCTACCGGAATGCGCCGGGGAGGGCAAACGACGCTCGTCGGTCGTACTGGCACTTTGCATGCCTTCAAGGCATGCTAGCCGGTCCGCGGCCCCCTTGGCCCGGGACGCCCCGTCACCTGCCCAATGAGCAGTAGCAGGAACGCCATTAGTGCCAGCCAGCCCACTCCCTCCCGCCCAGCCCGAGCAAGGACAGCCCCTGGCCAACGCTCCTGCGCGTAGCTCGGTCAAGGGCCTGCTGGGCGGCCTCGTCCTGCTGATGCTGGCCCTGCTGCTCTGGCAGCTGCACCAGGAGTACCGCCAGTTGCAGGACGGCGCCCGGGAGCGCAACTACACCCTCACCCGCGAGCTGGCCAGTCACCTTGAGCTAGTCATGCAGATGAAGGCGGACGCCGTGCTCGCCCTGCTCCGCCAGCAACCGCCCCACCCAGAGGGCGAAGACCGGCAGCTGGCGGAAATGGACCTGCTGCGGCCCATCCTGCCATCGATTACCAGCCTGGCCTGGCTCAATCCCAACGGCGGCGTGCTGGCGGACACCCAGACCAACAGTGACGACGCCCTGTTCCTCGCCGACCTGGTCCAGCGCGGTGAAGGCCAGACCTACCACTACGCCTTCAGCCCCCAGGGCCGCGGCCAGGTCTACCTGATCCTGCGCCAGTCCCCCCTGCCCGAGCCCAGCGGCTACTGGGCCCTGCGCCTGGATGCGGAAGCCATCCGCACCTGGCTGCTCAAGCATGAAGACCGCGACTACCGCTGGCTGCTGGAAGACCACTTCCTCCAGCGGGTCCTGGCGCAGAGCGGCAAGCTCAGCCGCAGCAGCCCCATCGTGATGCCGGTGACCGCCGAACAGGAGGCGCAGACCATCCTCGTCTCGCCCCTTGGCCACAGTGATTGGCAACTCCGCGCCCTTCACGACGAACGCCAGGTGCGCACCAACCTGCTGCCCGAACTGCTCAGCAAGTTGCTGCTGTTCCTCATCAGCGCCAGCCTGGCGCTGATCGCCCTTTACTACCTCCAGCGCGAGCAGCGCGGCCTGCTCGAACTCAACAACGCCTCGCGGCGTTCCCTGCGCCAGGCGGCAAGCGCCCTCGGTGTGATCGAGGAGCGCGTGCTGGTGACCCAGGTGGACGGGCGCCTGAGCTACCTCAACCCGCAGGCCGAAGCCATGTTCGGCATCAGCGGCGAGGCCGCCCAGAACCACCACCTGCAGGCCTTGCTGCCGGGCCTGGACCCATTGCTGCTCAATGCTCCCGGCCTGGACCACGAGTTGGGCTCGGACCTGGTGCAATTCAAGCACGGCAGCGAACAGCGCCTGCTGGCCGTGACCCGCAACGACCTCAACGACGGCGCCCAATTGCTCGGCTACGTCTGGGTACTGCGCGACGTGACCGAGGAGCAGCGTGCCCTGCGAGTGCTGCAGGAAACCCGGCGGCGCTACCAGGACATCTTCGAAGGCGGGGGCATCGCCCTCTGCGTGCTCGACCTCGCCGACCTGCGCAAGCACCTGATCCAGCTGGGCCTGCTCGACCGTGCCGGCCTGGCCGCGTGGATCAGGGACAACCCGCAACAGCACGGCGAGCTGCTGCACCGGCTGCGGATCACCGAGGTCAACCAGGTGGCCATGCACCTGCTGGGCGTCAGCAGCAGCGAGCAGGCCTGGCGGCAATTGATCGGTTCCCATCCGCTGCATGAAGGCGGCATCCGCTTTCAGCTGATGGCGGCCCTGCTGGGCGGCAAGAAGCACCTGGAGATGGAGAGCCAGATCGTCACCGCCCAGGGCCAGATGCGGCACATCTGGCTGGTGCTGCACCTGCCGGACATGGTCGAGGACCTGGAAGCGGTCACCCTGAGCATCAACGACATCACCAGCCGCAAGGAGGTCGAGCTTTCGCTGATCGAGCGCGAGCGCTTCTGGTCCGACGTGGTGCTGGCGCTGCCCGATACCCTCTATGTGCACGACATCGTCAACAAGCGGGTGATGCTCACCAACAACCGCCTCGGCCCGCAGTTGGGCTACGACCGCGAAGACATCCGCAATATGGGCGAGCGCTTCTGGGAAGAGGTGCTGCACCCGGACGACGCCGAGCAGTACTGGCGCATGCGCAGCCTGCAGCAGGTGGTGGGCGACGGCCTCCTGCTGCAATGCCAGCTGCGCTGGCGGCACAAGGACGGCACGTGGCACTGGTTCGACATCCGCGAACAGGCCCTGGCCCGCGACGAGCAGGGGCGCGTCAGCCGCCTGATCGGCGTGGCCAAGGACATCACCGAGCAGATCGAGGCCACCGAATCCATGCGCGAGAGCGGACGCCGCTACCGCATGCTGGCCGAAAGCATCAGCGACGTGATCTTCACCACCAACAGCGAACTGCAGCTCAACTACGTCAGCCCCTCGGTACAACCGGTTCTCGGCTACAGCGCCGACTGGGCAATCGCCAACGGTTTCCACGGCATGGCCGCCGACCCGCGGCAGATGCTCGACCTGTTCGAGCAGTTGGAGCAGGTCCGTAACGCCCTGGGCAACCCGCAACGCCTGGCCGAATTGCGCAGCCAGATGCCGTCGCGGCTGTTCCTCTTCGACTGCATGCGCGCCGATGGGCAGAAGATCCCGGTGGAACTGCGCACCATGCTGATGTGGGACGAGTACGGCCGCTTCGAAGGCATGCTCGGCGTCGGTCGCGACATCAGCCAGCAGCGCCGCGCCGAGAAGGAAATGCGCATGGCGGCCACGGTGTTCGAGCACTCCACCTCGGCCATCCTGGTCACCGACCCGGCCGGATATATCGTCCAGGTCAACGAAGCCTTCTGCCGCATCACAGGACACAAGGCCCAGGATGTGCTGGACCAACTGCCAGCCGTGCTCACCGCCGACCGCCAGCAGGCCAACCAACTCAATTTCATCCTCAGCCAGCTCAACCAGCGCGGCAGCTGGGAAGGCGAGATCTGGCTCAAGCGCCGCGAAGGCGACAATTATCCAGCCTGGGTCGGCATCACCGCGGTGCACGACGAGGATGGCGACCTGGTCAGCTACGTCTGCTTCTTCAGCGACATCAGCGAGCGCAAGGCCAGCGAGCAGCGCATCCACCGCCTGGCCTACTACGACGGCCTGACCCACCTGCCCAACCGCACCCTGTTCCAGGATCGCCTGCACACGGCCCTGCAGTACGCCGAGCGTCACCAGGAATGGGTGGTGCTGATGTTCCTCGACCTCGACCGTTTCAAGCCGATCAACGACTCCCTCGGCCATGCCGCCGGCGATCGCATGCTCAAGGACGTCGCCGTGCGCCTGGCGGCCTGCGTCCACGAAGACGACACCGTGGCGCGCATGGGCGGCGACGAGTTCACCCTGCTGCTGCAACCGCGCGCCACCCGCGAAGGTGCGTTGAACCGCGCCATCCATGTCGCCGAACAGATCCTCGACAGCCTGGCCAGGCCCTTCGTCCTCGAAGGCCGCGAGTTCTTCGTCACCGCCAGCATCGGCATCGCCCTCTCGCCCCAGGACGGCCGCGAGCTGAGCCAGCTGATGAAGAACGCCGACACCGCCATGTACCACGCCAAGGAACGCGGCAAGAACAACTTCCAGTTCTACCAGGCGGACATGAACGCCCGCGCCCTGGAGCGCCTGGAGCTGGAAAGCGACCTGCGTCATGCGCTGGAACAGGGCGAATTCCTGCTCTATTACCAGCCGCAATTCTCTGGCGACGGCCGGCGCCTGACCGGTGTCGAGGCGCTGCTGCGCTGGCGCCACCCCAAGCGCGGGCTGGTGCCGCCCGGGGAATTCGTGCCGGTGATGGAGGAGCTCGGTCTTGTGGTGCAGGTGGGCGACTGGGTACTCAGCGAAGCCTGCCGCCAGCTCAAGGCCTGGCACCTGGCGAAGATGCGCCTGCCGAAGATCTCGGTGAACATCTCCGCCCGCCAGTTCGCCGATGGCCAGCTTGCCGAGCGCATCGCCGCCATCATCGAAGACAGCGGCCTGCCGCCGGCCTGCCTGGAGCTGGAGCTGACCGAGAGCATCCTGATGCGCGACGTGGGCGAAGCCATGGAGATCCTGGAGAACCTCAAGCGCCTCGGCCTGTGCATCGCGGTAGACGACTTCGGCACCGGTTACTCATCGCTCAACTACCTCAAGCAGTTCCCCATCGACGTGCTGAAGATCGACCGCAGCTTCGTCGACGGCCTGCCGGACGGTGAGCGCGACGCGCAGATCGCCCGCGCCATCATCGCCATGGCCCACAGCCTGAACCTGGCAGTGATCGCCGAAGGCGTCGAATCCCACGCGCAGCTCAACTTCCTCCGCGAACACGGCTGCGATGAAGTGCAGGGCTACCTGTTCGGTCACCCGGTGCCGGCAGCGCAGTTCGAGCGGTTGTTCGGCACCAGCGCCAACTTCATCCTCAGCTGATTCGCCCCGCCGCATTCGTCGCCATCGGCGCACCGCGCTGAATGAGGGCCACTTGTCTGTCACATGACCGACCTTCATATGCCAGCCAGCGACCGATCAGGTAGAATGCGCAGCTTTCCTAGCACCGATCCTTAAGAGGACCGCCATGTTCAGCCGTGATTTGACCCTCGCCCGCTACGATGCCGACCTGTTCGCCGCCATGGAGCAAGAAGCCCAGCGCCAGGAAGAGCACATCGAGCTCATCGCCTCCGAGAACTACACCAGCCCGGCGGTGATGGAAGCCCAGGGCTCCGTGCTGACCAACAAGTACGCCGAAGGCTACCCGCACAAGCGCTACTACGGTGGTTGCGAGTACGTCGACATCGTCGAGCAGCTGGCCATCGACCGCGCCAAGGAACTGTTCGGCGCCGACTACGCCAACGTCCAGCCGCACTCCGGCTCCCAGGCCAACAGCGCCGTATTCCAGGCCCTGGTACAGCCGGGCGACACCGTCCTCGGCATGAGCCTGGCCCACGGTGGCCACCTGACCCACGGTGCTTCCGTGAACTTCTCCGGCAAGATCTACAAGGCTGTGCAGTACGGCCTGGACACCGCCACCGGCCTGATCGACTACGACGAAGTCGAGCGCCTGGCCGTTGAGCACAAGCCGAAGATGATCATCGCCGGCTTCTCCGCCTACTCCCAGGTCCTGGACTTCCCGCGCTTCCGCGCCATCGCCGACAAGGTAGGCGCCTACCTGTTCGTCGACATGGCCCACGTGGCCGGCCTGGTTGCCGCTGGCGTCTACCCGAACCCGCTGCCCTACGCCGACGTGGTCACCACCACCACCCACAAGACCCTGCGCGGCCCGCGCGGCGGCCTGATCCTGGCCAAGGCCAACGAAGAGATCGAGAAGAAGCTGAACTCCGCCGTATTCCCCGGCGGCCAGGGTGGCCCGCTGATGCACGTGATCGCCGCCAAGGCCGTGTGCTTCAAGGAAGCCCTGCAGCCTGAGTTCAAGGCTTACCAGGAGCAAGTGGTGAAGAACGCCCAGGCCATGGCCCAGGTATTCGTTGACCGCGGCTTCGACGTGGTTTCCGGTGGTACCCAGAACCACCTGTTCCTGCTGTCCCTGATCAAGCAGGACATCACCGGCAAGGATGCGGACGCTGCCCTGGGCCGCGCCTTCATCACCGTGAACAAGAACTCCGTGCCGAACGACCCGCGCTCGCCCTTCGTCACCTCCGGCCTGCGTATCGGCACCCCGGCTGTCACCACCCGTGGCTTCCAGGAAGTCGAGTGCCGCGAGCTGGCCACCTGGATCTGCGACATCCTGGAGAACATGGGCGACGAGTCCGTGATCGACCGCGTTCGTGACCAGGTCAAGGCTGTCTGCGCCAAGCTGCCGGTTTACGGCAAGTAAGCGACAGCGCAACGAAAAAGCCCGGCGTATGCCGGGCTTTTTCTTGGCCGCATGAAAATCACAGCGCCGTGCGCGACGCCTTGATCTGCTGCCACAACGCATCGACCCGCGCCTTCTGCTCCGGCGTCAGGCGCTCCAGGAAGTAGAGGCGCTTGCGCTCGGCCTGGTTGGGCACCAGCATCGGCTGTTCCTTGGCCAGCCGCGCCATTTCCGGCGAGTCGGCCTTGAGTGACGAGTAGAAATGCGATGCCAGGGCATTGCGCCGAGCGTTATCCGGCTGCAGGAGATAGTCGATGAAGCGGTAGGCGAGGTCCGGCCGCGAGGCGTTGGTGGGAATGGCCAGGCTGTCGATGAACACCAGCGCGCCTTCATCGGGAATCCGAAAGCGCAATGCCGGATTCTTCGCCGCCGCCGTCAGCGCATGTCCGACCCAGGCCATGGCCACGCAGAGCTTGCCGCTGGACAGGTCGGTGACATAGCCGTCGTTGTCCAGATTGCGGAACTGCCCCTGCATGGCCAGCAGTTGCTTGCCCGCCTGGTCGATCTGCCGGGTGCCGCCCTTGCTCAGGTTACGGCCACGGTAGTTGAGCCACAGTGACAGGGTTTCCTCCGGCGCATCCAGCATCCCCAGGCCGCAGCTCGCAAGACGCGAGCGCTGCTGCTCGTCGAAGAGCAGGCTCCAGCTGTTCGGCAAGGCACCGCCGAACGCTGGTTCGGCCAGAGCCGGGTTGCTCACCATCCCAACCGAACCCCAGAGATAAGGCACGACATAGCGGTTCGCCGAATCGAATCCGGCCAGCATGGCCAGGAGCGCCGGGTCCAGGCTGTTGGCATGGGGCAGCTGGGAGAAATCCAGAGGCTGCAGACTTTTTTCGCCAATCAGCCGGGCCAGCTGGAAATGCGACGGCACCACCAGGTCATATTGCGTCGTCCCGGCCAGGGCCGCGTCCAGCTCGGCGGCGGTGCTGAAGGTGGTGTACTCGACACGGATGCCGCTCTCGCGCTGGAACGCCGCCAGCACTTCGGGCTCGATGTAGTTGGTCCAGTTGTAGACCCGCAACACCTCTTCGGCCTGAACGAATCCGGCCAGCGACGTGCACAGCAACAGGCAGAACATCTTCTTCATGGTTCCCTCCAGCCCTGCTCCCATGAGGGCTGGAAGGATTAGAAGGCTCACCCCGGATGCTGTCATGGCCGTGCCTGCCAGACGCTTGTGTCTGGCTGCCGGATTGTCGGGATTGCGCGCCAGGTCGCACTGAGCCAGGGAAGCGAAGTCACGTAGGGTCTTGTGCCTGGTCGCCAGACCAATCACGTGGTTGAGGCAGCGTCCACGCCAGGCATGAAATCGCCCTCAAAAAAAAAACGCCACGACAATGCGTGGCGCTCCTTGCCTCTGCTTCTCAGCTCAGCAACAACGCACAGGCCGTCCTTTTCCGCCGCCATAACGCGCCTCCTGGCGCTCGCGGAAGAATTCCTCGTAACTCATCACCGGCTTGTCCGGATGCTTGCGCTGCATGTGCTCGACGTAATTGTCGTAGTCGGGCATGCCCACGAGCATGCGTGCGGCCTGCCCGAGGTACTTACCCATGCGGCTGAGGTCATTGAACATGGTGCCCTCCTCAGGCTTCCGGGATCGGCTGGAACGGCGATTCCTTGTCGGTGCGCTCCGGTTTCATCCAGGCATTGCGGCCCACCTTGATGGCGTAGAACAGCACACTCAGCACCACGAAGAGGAACAGCGCGGTCAGGGTCGCATTGGTGTAGGCGTTGAAGATCACGTTCTGCATCTGGCCGATGTCCTTGGCCGGCGCCAGCACCTGCCCCGCAGCCAGGGCGTCGCTGTATTTCTTGGCCAGGGCCAGGAAGCCGACGGCGGGGTTCGGATCGATGAGTTTGATCACTCCGGCGGTGGTGGTGCAGATCAGCAGCCAGGTGGCCGGGATCAGGGTCACCCACACATAGCGTTGGCGCTTCATCTTGATCAGCACCACGCAACCCAGCATCAGGGCGATACCGGCCAGCATCTGGTTGGAGATGCCGAACAGCGGCCACAGCGTGTTGATGCCACCCAGCGGGTCGATCACGCCCTGGTACAGCAGCCAGCCCCACAGGGCCACGCAACCGGCGGTGGCGATGACGTTGGCGGTCCAGGACTCGGTCTTCTTCAGGGCCGGGACGAAGTTGCCCAAGAGGTCCTGCAGCATGAAGCGACCGGCGCGGGTACCGGCATCCACGGCAGTGAGGATGAACAGCGCCTCGAAAAGGATCGCGAAGTGGTACCAGAAGGCCATGGTGTTCTCACCCGGCAGCACCTGGTGGAGGATCTGCGCGATACCCACGGCCAGGGTCGGCGCACCGCCGGCACGGGCCAGGATGGTGTGTTCGCCAATGTCCCTGGCGGTCGCCTCCAGTTGCTCGGGGGTGATGGCGAAGCCCCAGTTGCTCACCGCTGCCGCCACACTGGCGACATCCGCGCCGACCACGGCCGGCGGGCTGTTCATGGCGAAGTACACGCCCGGCTCGATCACCGAGGCGGCGACCATGGCCATGATGGCGACGAAGGA
>NZ_SSOH01000078.1:0-101533 GCF_029873155.1 Pseudomonas sp. BN515
ACGCTTGAAGGTGTCGGCGCTTTCAACGGCGATGATCTCGGAGATCTGGTCGACGTCCAGCAGGGCGGCTACGCGCGGCAGGTAGTTCTTGCCGTTGGTGGTAGCGGGGGCCAGCACGTGGCTGAAGTCGCGGGCGATGGATGCCACCAGCGGCGCGATGTTCTCCGGCAGTTGGTGGGCGTAGGCCGCGTGGTCGGCGACCAGCACCTTGGCCACGCCAGCGACCTTGGCGGCAGCTTCGGCGACAGCACCTACGCCCTGCCCCGCCACCAGGACGACAACCTCGCCACCGATCTGTTGTGCGGCGGTCACGGTATTCAGGGTGGCCGAAGCCAGGGTGCCGCCTTGATGTTCAGCGATTACAAGAACAGCCATCTCAGATCACCTTCGCTTCGTTCTTCAGTTTCTCGACCAGTTCGGCCACGGACTTGACCTTGATACCGGCCTGGCGGGCAGCCGGCGCTTCAACTTTCAGGGTCTTGACGGTGGAGGCAGTGGAAACACCCAGGGCGTCCGGGGTGACCACGTCCAGCGGCTTCTTCTTGGCCTTCATGATGTTCGGCAGCGACGCGTAGCGCGGCTCGTTCAGGCGCAGGTCGGTGGTGACGATCGCCGGCAGGGCCAGGGCAACGGTCTGCAGACCGCCGTCGATTTCGCGGGTGACGTTGACCTTGTCGCCAGCCACTTCAACCTTGGAGGCGAAGGTGCCCTGGGCGTAGCCAGTGAGGGCGCCGAGCATCTGGCCGGTCTGGTTGTTGTCGCTATCGATGGCTTGCTTGCCGAGGATGACCAGTTGCGGCTGCTCCTTGTCGACCACGGCCTCCAGCAGCTTGGCGACGGCCAGGGAGTTCAGCTCCTCAAAGGACTCGACCAGGATGGCGCGGTCGGCGCCTAGGGCCAGGGCCGTACGCAGCTGCTCCTGGGCACCACTGGTGCCCACGGTCACCACCACGACTTCCGTGGCGATGCCTTGTTCCTTCAGGCGCACCGCCTCTTCCACGGCAATCTCGCAGAAGGGGTTCAGGGCCATTTTCACGTTGGCGAGGTCGACGCCGGAATTGTCCGCCTTGACGCGGACCTTGACGTTGAAGTCGACCACGCGTTTTACCGCGACCAGTACTTTCATCCAGGGCTCCTGTTGCACGGGACGTAATGTCCCCATTCCCCTCGAAAAGGGGCAGTTTTCAGTGGGTAATCAACTATCCAGCCGATGCAGGTCGGCGTGGTGGTCGAAGGGTTGGTAGCGCGATTGCCGGTCGCGCATGACCTTGATCATCGCAACGCTGGTATCGCGTGGCAGGAACAGGCGCCCGCCATTGGCCACCAGGTGGTCCAGCAGGCGTTCCTTTTCGTCGATCAGGCATTCGGGATTGCGGTCGAAGGCGGTGGTCAGGTCGAGCCTGAGCCAGTGCACGGCCGGCACCAGGTCGCCGGCGAACACGATGGGGCCGCCGGGCATGTCGATTTCCGGCAGCAACTGGCCGGGGGTGTAGCCGTCGCTGACATGGAAGCGCCAACCGTCCAGCAGGTCGCAGCCCGATTCGTCCAGCAGTTTCAAGCGGCCACTGCTCTCCAGCTGGCGAATGATCTGCGGCACGAACAGCGCGCGGTCGCGCGGGTGCGGATGCCGGGCGCGCAACCAGTGGCGCCGGCCGGTGAGGTAGCGCGCCACGGGGAACAGCAGCCTGGGAGCATTGCCCTCGCGCACCGCCTCTTCCACGTCGTGGGGCAGCACCGCGTGCAGGTGGGTCAGGACCACGGCATGGATCTGCCCCTCCCCCAGGCCGTGACGGGCGAGGCTGTCCAGCAGTCCCTGGGCCTGCGGCTGGCAACGGCAGGTACGCGGCGGCGGCGCCAGGAGCGCATCGGTCCCGGCCATGACCAGGATATTCAGGCCGTCCTGCTGCACCAGCAGCGCGCGACTCGCCATTTCAACCTGGTTGTCATAGTCGGGGCTCATCCACTCGATCCAGGCACGCCGCGGCGTACTGCCGAACACGGCGCCGCCATCGAGCTTGCGGCTTCTGCCGGTTAACGTGGAAAGACTGCGGTTCACAACACTCACCTCTCTGAACAGGCCCATTGCTCGACGGAGTCATGGGCACTGACAGCCTATTCAGGATGCGAGCGTCTTTCCCCACCCCCAATGGGGTGGGAAATGGATAAGCGATGGGAGGTAGACGTGGATTCGGTTGTTTTGTGTAGGAGCGAGCTTGCTCGCGAAAGGCGGGGCTCAGGAGGTTCGCGAGCAAGCTCGCTCCTACAGGTAGCTCCGAATCGCGAAGCTCAGCCACAACCTACAAGATCGTCCGTAGGCTGGTCCGAGCGCAGCGAGGCCCAACGCTGCGGCGGTGAGCCCTGGGACGTTGGGCTTCGCGGAGCTCAGCCGCAACCTACGGGAGCCAGCCCCTAGCGCGGGGTGGCAAGTGGCAAGGAAAGGTTTACAAGCTGCCCGGACTCGGCGCTGTAGTGGCCTGCCAGGAGAGTCGTCAGTTGCTCGACAAGGCGTCGCTCGATGCCCTGGAGCCCTCTTCTGCGTCCAGACGGGGCCGCAAGCGGGCTGGATACCTGTAGCGCAAGCTTGACGATCGCGGCGGGTGCTTCCTCACCCTGCAGGCTGATCAGGATGGAGCCCTTGGGGCTCTGCCTGGCGGTGCAACTCAACAACGCGTCGACCAGATGCAGGAAGTGTTCCTCATCCATCCAGACAGCGGGAATCGAGCTCTGGCAGCTCAGGTCGACCTGGATATCCGGGTATTCGCCCATAGCCCTCCATGCTGCGATTCCCTGCCGAACCAGATCGGACGGTACGCAGGGAGAAGGCGAGAGCGTCACGCCACCTGCCGCGATATCGGCAACAAGCGCCATACGTTCCACGAGCCGGACAAGCGGTAAAGCACTCGTAGCCGAGGGCAGCAGGTCCAGGCCGGATTGAAGATCAGCAGCCAGACTGCGCAGCAACTCGACATCGTGCCGGTGCCTGGCTTCGGCATGTTCCTTGGCGTTGCGCAGCGCTTGCACCAGCAACTCACGCTCACTGAGATCCACCAACCCGCCGAGCATGCCGAGAACCTGTCCTTGCGCATTGCGAAAGGGAAAAAGCCAGGCGTGCATCAAGCGCTTCTGCCCGAATATCTGCACCCAGCCATCACCGCTGAAGGACGCCTCTTGCTCGATCAATCCCAGGTAGCGCTGCTGGACACGGGCACCCAGCTCAGGCGTGAACCAACCCGCCTCGGCGAATCGGGTGCCTTCGACGCGTTCCGGCGTCGTTTGGTAGAAGTCGAGAAAACGTTGATTGCAGAGCAGCAAACGACCCTCGCGGTCGCGCACGAACATTGCGTAGGGGGAGTCGTCGACCAAGGGTCGCAGACGGTCCAGTTCGTTGGCCCATTCGCTGGGTGCAGGCGCCAGGTCGACGCCATGTGAATCAGGGCGGGAAAGGCCATTGCGCTGGGCAATCTCGACCAGCTCAACCAGCGAACTGGCGTGCAGCTTCTCAAGAAGCCGCGTCTTGTAGGTGCTGACCGTCTTGAAACTGAGGACCAACTCATCGGCGATCTGCTGGTTGCTATACCCCTGCGCCAGGTGGTGCAAGACCGTCAGTTCCCGCGCCGAGAGCTGGCCAAGCTCGTCCGGTTGCGCTTCTCCGCCAGTCTCCAGGACGCGGGGAAAATAGCTGCGTCCGTGCAATGCGGCGCTGATGGCAAGGTTCAGTTCTGCGGGCTGGTCCTGTTTGCTGACGAAGCCCGAGGCGCCAAGTGCCTGACAGCGCGGCGCAAACTGCCGGACATTCTGGCCACTGAAGACCACGATCTTCAATTGCTCGTCATGGGTGCGAAGCCGGCGCACCAGCTCCAGGCCGCCATGCTGCGGAATTGCCAGCTCGAGAATGATCAGGTCAGGGCGCAGTTCCCGAGCCATGGCAAGCGCCTGCGAGCCACAACTGGCCAAGGCCAGCACCTCGTGGCCCAACTGTTCGACCTGCGCTTTCAATGCCCTGCACAACAGTGGCTGGTCGTCGACGATCAGAATCCGGCTCACCCTACGTTCCTTCGTTCATGCCTCGTCCTAGCCTAGTTCACCGCTTCTGATTGGGATTACTCCTACAAGGCATGGCACACGCTCCTACGGATTCAATAGGTAGCTAAGCAAATACTGATTTCCAGGCAAACCCCTTGCGTCCTGGAGATCATCATGAAAAAGCAACCCCGCCACAGTGCCCCGCTTGTTCTCGACGATCTGCGCCACAACAAGCTGGCGCATGTCATCAGCGTGGGACTGGCCACGCTGTTCAGCATCCGCATCGCGGAAGCCGAAGCCATGGATACGCTGGTCACGACCGAGCCGGAGGAGTTGAACCGGCCTTCGGCGGCGAGCCTGGACATCGACAGCCAGCCCGAAGCCGGGCAAATGCCGCCCTCGTACCTGGAAGTGGCGATGGAGGCCGCCCATGACGCTCCCCAGGTGTTCTTGACCCGCACCCTGCTGGGTGCGCCGGCGCCCATCACCCTGACCACGACAGGCGCAGTAGGTATCGCGAGCTCAGGCAGCCATGCCGATCAGGTGATCAGGCTGGGGGCGGCCGGCACCACTGGTATCGAGGCCAGCGCCGGCGAAGACATCCAGTTCGCCACCGGCCGTGTGGAGAGCAGCGCCCTCAACGCGACCCAGGCCAAGAACCAGGTCGGCGTCCACGCCACGGACGGCGGCCATGTCGCTATCACCGGCAGTGACGTGGTGCTGGAGCCGAAGACCGGGACGGGCGCCGTGATCACTGCCAGTGACATGACCGGCGTGATCGTCGATGGCGGCGCGTCCATCGCGCTGACCGATAGCAACGTGCTGGTCGGCGGTGGCGCCAAGGGCAACAACAATCGTGGCGTCGTCATCACCGGTCCTGGCTCCTCGGCGAATGTTTCCGGAGGTTCGATCAGCACCTCCTCATGGGGCGCGGTTGGCGTGAAGGTGGAAGGCGGCGCAACCGCGCAGTTGGCCGATGGCGCAAGCGTGACCACCAGCGGCGCGCGCAGCACCACCACCGGCGGCAGCCACGGGGTGCAGGTGACGGGGGCCGACAGCCGGCTCACCGTCAGCGATGCCACGATCAGCACCAGCGGCGGATCGGCCTATGGCCTGCGCGTCGAAGATGGCGCCAGCGTCGAGATGACCGCCACTGACCTCAACACCTCGGGCGGTAACGGCCACGGCGTCCTGGC
Source organism: Pseudomonas sp. BN515 (assembly GCF_029873155.1). Classification (NCBI taxonomy): domain Bacteria; kingdom Pseudomonadati; phylum Pseudomonadota; class Gammaproteobacteria; order Pseudomonadales; family Pseudomonadaceae; genus Pseudomonas; species Pseudomonas sp. BN515. The sequence continues at coordinate 5,220 of NZ_SSOH01000078.1, forward strand.
CGACGGCAGCCGCGTCGACATCGACGGCGGGCACATCGGCACCTCCGGAAAAGGCTCGGTGGGCGTGTGGGCGCGCAATGGTGCCTCGGTTTCACTGGGCGGTGGCACCGAAGTGGTCACCAGCGGAGCGGGCGTTTCCACGTCTGCGCCTGTGGATGGTGAAAAGGCCTTGAGTTTGAGCCATGGCTTGCTGGCCAGCGGTGCGAACACCCGGATCGAGGGCAACGAAATCGCCCTCTCGATAGGCGGCAGCAGTGCCAGCGCCGTGCGCGCTGAGGACGGCGGCCTGGTCACACTGAGCAAGAGCGCTGTGGAGGTCGTCAGCGCAGCGACCAGTACCGCCACGACTGCAGCACTGCATGCACTGGCAGGCGGCCAGATTATGGGCTCGAACCTCGACCTGAGCACGCTCGGCACCAACGTAGGGGGAGCCCGCGCCGAAGGCGCCGGCAGCAGTGTGGCGCTGGACGCCAGCACGCTGACCGTCGCTGGCGGAGGCAGCATCGCCAACCCGGCAGCGGCAGCTCGCGCCATGGACGGCGGCAGCATTGTCGTGGAGAACTCGACGCTCCTGGCCCAGGGCACCTTTGGCCATGGCGTATCCGGCGAAGGTGCCGACTCCCATGTCCGCGTCGCCAACAGCGACATCACCACTGAGGGCGCACGCTCGATGGGCGTCTACCTGAAGGGGGGCGCAACCGGCGAAGTCGACGACAGCCGCATCCTGGTGACAGCACCGCTTGCCGGCATCGGCCCCTGGGCACCCGGCGTGCTGGTGGAAGGCGCGGGCTCCAGCCTGGACTTGACCCGCGGCGACGTGCATACCACCCAGGGCAGCAGCGTGGGCGTGCGTGCCCAGGATGGTGCCGCCATCAGCATCGACAAGGGCTCGGTGACCACCGACGGCAACTATTCGACCGCGATAGCCGGCAGCCAATCGACCATCAATGTCAGCAACGTCACCGTCACCACCCACGGCAACGACAATGCCATGGGCGTACTCGCCGACGTCGGCGCCACCGTGACGGTCAGCGACAGCTCGATCACAACCACAGGCAACGGTTCGCCGGTCGCGTCCAACCTGACCTTTCCCCACGGGCTGGCTTCACGCAATCCGGGCGCCCTCCTCAGTGCCACCCGCACCAGCGTGGTGACCCAGGGCTCCCAGGCCTACGGCGCTGCGGTCGACGACGGCGGCAGCATGCTCCTCGACGACGTTTCGGTACGCACCGAGGGTACCTACTCGGTCGGTTTGTACGCTGGCATCGGCTCGATCAAACCCGGCCAGGTGAGCCTTGAGGCCAACAACGTGACGGTGAACACCCTGGGCGACCACGCCGCTGGCGCCCTGGTCAGCCGCCGTTACCAGGATGAAACCGCCACGCTGAATCTGAGCAATGCCAGCGTGCACACCGAGGGGCTGCAGTCCCACGGCCTCCAGGCCGAATCCGGTGCGGCGCTGTCGGCCATCAATAGCACGGTAACCAGCAGTGGCGCGGGGGCACTGGGTGCCATTGCCAACAATGGCAGCACGGTCGAGCTCCATCAGGTCGGCATCACCACCACCGGCCTCGCCGGTCACGGGGCGGTGGCCAAGCAGGGTGGCAGTGTCAGCGGTACCGACCTGGTCATCTCGGCCTCCGGCGATCACGCCTCAGCGCTGTATGCGCAAGGTACCGAGGCGCAGAAAGGCCAAGTCGACCTGAGCAACGCCGTATTGAACAACCGGGACGGCGCCGGCATCGCCGTCGCCGGCGTTGCCGACATTACCCTGGAGCATGCGATCGTCGGAGGAAGCGGCCAATGGCTGAACGTCGACAGCTCGGTGGCCAGCGACGGCACTTCGCTGCCGGACATGGGCACAGGGCAATGGCAAGGGATAGGTCAATCGTTCGACGCCGCCGGCCACGCCACCCTCGATCTCTCGGGTTCGATTGTGACCGGCTCGGCGGCCACCGCCGCTGGCAGTCACTCCAGCGTGACCCTGCGCGAAGCCAGCATCTGGCACCTGACAGGTGACTCGAACCTGAGCACCCTGAACGCAGCCACCAGCCTGATCGACTTCAGCGCCCCCGTGGGCGGCCTGTACAAGAAGCTGACCGTCAACGACTACCAGGGCGACAACGCCACCCTTGCGTTGAACACCTACCTGTACGACGACGATTCCCCCTCCGATCAATTGGTGATCGACGGCGGCAAGGCCAGTGGCAGCAGCAACCTTTTGATCAGGAACGCGGGCGGTCCGGGGGCTCTGACCCAGGGCAACGGGATCAAGGTCGTGGACGCGATCAACCAGGGCACCACGGACGCCGACGCCTTCCGCCTGCTCCACCGCGTCAAGGCTGGACCGTACGAATACACCCTCTATCGCTCCAGCCTGGACGCAAGCAATGCAAACGCCTGGTACCTGCGTTCGACCAAGGATGCGGTCCCGGTCGATCCTGTGGACCCAGTCGACCCAGTCGACCCAGTCGATCCGGTCGATCCCGTAGACCCAGTCGACCCCGTCGATCCGGTCGATCCCGTAGACCCAGTCGACCCAGTAGACCCCGTCGATCCTGTAGATCCGGTTGACCCCGTGGACCCAGTCGACCCTGTGGATCCGGTTGACCCCGTAGACCCGGTTGACCCTGTGGACCCGGTTGACCCCGTGGATCCGGTTGACCCCGTAGACCCGGTCGATCCCGTGGATCCGGTTGACCCCGTAGACCCGGTCGATCCTGTGGATCCGGTCGATCCCGTGGATCCGGTTGACCCTGTGGACCCAGTCGACCCTGTGGACCCAGTCGACCCCGTCGATCCGGTCGACCCTGTGGACCCGGTTGATCCTGTGGATCCAGTCGACCCCGTCGACCCGGTCGATCCTGTGGATCCGGTTGATCCTGTGGATCCAGTCGACCCCGTGGATCCGGTTGACCCCGTAGACCCGGTCGATCCTGTGGATCCGGTTGACCCTGTGGACCCAGTCGACCCTGTAGATCCGGTTGACCCTGTGGACCCAGTCGACCCTGTAGATCCGGTTGACCCCGTGGACCCGGTCGACCCAGAAGAGCCAGAGGAACCGGAAGAACCCGCTGAACCAGAAGGTCCGCTTCCTCCGCAGGTCCCCAACTATCGCGCCGAAACGTCGCTCTACAGCGCAATTCCGAACCTGGCCCTGCACTTCGGCCATGCCATGGTGGATACCCTGCATGAGCGCGTCGGTGAGGAAGTACGCCGCGCTGTGGATCCCCTGCCTGCTGAAGATGTCGAGGAGTACGGTCCCTCGCTCGGTTGGGGACGCCTGATCTACCGCCGGGGCGACGATGAGCTGGCCAACGGCGCCGCCTATGACTACCACCTGCAAGCCTTCCAGGTCGGCCTTGACCTCCTCCGCTTCGAGGATACGGACGGCAGCACCGATCAGCTCGGACTCTCCCTCTTCGCCGGCAAGATGTCCGCTGGAGTCACCCATTCGGACGGCGAGGCAGCCGGTAACAACGACCTGCGCGGGTATGGCGTGGGCGGTTACTGGACTCATTTCGGACCGGAGGGCTGGTACCTGGATGGCGTGTTGCAGTTCAACCATATCGACGTCGACGCGCATTCCGAAGACATGGCCGAACTGAAAACCAAGGGGAATGGCGTCACAGCATCCGTGGAAGCGGGATACCCATTCGCGGTCAGCGACGACAAGACCCTGAAAGTCGAGCCCCAAGCCCAGGTGATCGTCAGCAAGTTCAAGCTCGAAGACAGCCAGGATGCTGCCGCCGGCGTCGAGTTCGACGATGTCGATTCCCTGACCGGACGCCTCGGTGTACGTATCGACAAGGACTGGTTCCGCGAGAACGACAAAGGCGAAGTCCAGCGCACCAATGCCTGGATACGGCCGAGCATCTGGCATGAGTTCAAAGGCCAGCCGAAAACGGAATTCTCCTCGGCGCAAGGCAAGGTCCCCTTCGTCTCCGACATGGGCGGGTCTTCGTTGGAGGTCAACCTGGGCGTTGATCACCAGATCGACGAAAACACTTCCCTGACCTTCTCCGCGGGTTACCAGAAAGGGTTGGACGACGAGAGCAAAGGACTCGAAGGGATGATCGGAGTGAAGGTGAAGTTCTGACTCTGATCGACCTTCACTTTCGCAAGCGAGCGAAAAGCCCCTGATCTCTGGCTTGATCAGGGGCTTTCCTTTTCTTGATGCGCCACACGCCTCGGCCTACGCCTGTTGCGGCGGCGCACCGCCAGTGATGTCACTACCCTCACACCAAAACGTTTGGCGGGGACCCATCCGTTCACAGGATCGCTCATGAGCAATCTCCTCATGTTGTCGTTCCTGTTGCAGTCGACACGCCGACGTTGGCAATGATTCAGGCTTTCTGCCCACCGGCGCGGCGTGGCGCCTTGGGCGGTACCGGATCGGCTACATTCTGCTGGTCCGGTGACGCCTCAGGACGTAGTTGCCCAATCAACCGGTTCGCGCGGTGCTGCGCATGGCCCGGATCTCCTGGTGATTACGCAGGACTCCTTCGTACTGGCGCTGGACCATGGCGCGTATCTCGCTTGGCAATGGCTGATGCAGGGCCTCGGCGTAATTCTTTTCCGCCAGGTATTCGTCGCGCTCGGCTTCGTCGAGAACGCGCTGCTCGTCCTTGCCGGAGACCAGGGTTTTGAGATCAACCCAACGACGATGCAGTTCGCCGCTGACGCTGGCGTTGTGTCCGGGTCTGCCGCCGAGTTCCACCACTGAACGCTGCAATTCGGTGGCTGCGTTGCCGCATTCTTGCGAACGGGTCGTGAACCATTCCTGCAGGTCCAGCCGCTGAACGTCCGCGGCACAGGCCTTGAAGTCGGCTTCGCCGTCCTTGCAGGTCTCGATCAGGGAGTTGAGGGTGCGAATGATGTCTTCACGATCGTCTGGGTTATGCATGGTGCTTGCTCCCGGCCTGGCGCCGACGATGCCGCGCTGAGCCAACAGGTGGCTGAAAGGCCCGCGTGGGGCCTACCCAGATTCCGACGCGCCACCGGGGTAATTCGTTCAGACTTTTTTTGGGGGGTGGGCGCCCTGCCCTAACCCTGATGTCGCTGCTCGAACGCGCGCTTTAGCACATCCGTGACGGTGGCCGTCATCACCGCCGTCGACACGCCGAACATCAAAATGCCGTTGGCGGCTTCCAGCGGTCCCAACAGCCGCCACTCCGCGCTCATGACCATATCGCCGTAGCCCAGCGTGGCGAAGTTCACCCCTGAGTGATAGACCGCCGTGGCGAAGTCCTCGAACTCGCCGAGCGCCAGGAACAGCGCGCCCCAGACGCCCATCTGCACGAAATTGCCCAGCAACATCACCAGCATGACCAGCGACAGCAGCAGCGTGTTGTGCCACATGGACTCCTGCCCCGTCCGGCGCCGCATGTAACGAACGTAAGGCCGCAACCCGTACGCCACGAATATCGCCTGCAGCACCAGGCACAGCACCATCACGGGGATTCCCACCAGCAGATCGAAAAGCATTTGAACGTCCTCTCAAAGGGCTGCGCGGCGCTGCCGGAGAAAACGCCGGCGGTCGATCACGTAGACCGCCGCGCAGGCATACAGGGTGACGGCGATGAACAGCCCCATGCGCACCGCGAAGGCGGTGTACACGTCCTTGCCGGACTCGCTGTCCTGCACCGACTGGCCCAGCAGGATGATCAGGGTCACCAGGGTGTTCATCCAGAACCCCGGCGTCTGCCGGGTCGCCGCCAGGGCGTAGAGCCGGCGGCCCAGTACCAGGCCGAACAGCAGCATCCAGAGAAAGAACATCCACAGATGGGGAAACAGGCTCAGGGCGCTCCAGAACAGGATCGCCAGCAGGCCGCCGAGCAGCGTCGAACCCAGCAGCTCGCGGCCGGCGTTGCGCGCCGAGGTGCCGCAGACCTGCTGGCCGAGGCTGACCGACTTCATGATCAGCGGCATGTAGCTGCTCGGGTCGACCAGCGCGAGAAGAAAGGCCGGCAGCACCACCAGCGTGGCTCGCAGGGCTATCCAGGCGGACTCACTGGCGTCCAGCACCGGGCGGGGTCGCGCCGCCGGCGCATCGGCGGGCTCCGGGAACAAGGCGTGGCTGACCAGGGATACCAGCACGGCCAGCAGCATGCCCTTGGCCAGCGCCTCGATCACGGTGACCGCGAGGGGAAAAAGAAAGGTGCCCGCCGCCGAGATCATCGTCAGGCCGACCACGAGGAACTGCGTCACCAGCGGATTGCCCCCGCGCAGGCCGTGGCGGAAACAGAGGAACAGGCACAGGCCCACTAGCAGCACCCCGGCGGGTGGCGCGTGTTGCAGCAGCGGGATCATCAAAAGGCCCGTGCCGGTGGTGAGCATGATTACCAGAGCCAGCGCCGGGGCGGCTTTCAGGGGCAGCGGGCGGTTGTTCGTCACCAGCAGCAGGAGCACGAAGATCGGCGTCAGGAAGGGAATCGGCAAGGCCATGCCGAAGCTCATCGCCAGCCCCAGGGCGACGCCGCAGGCCAGGCGCAATGCGCGCCGGCCGCGCGGGTCGTGCTCAGTAGGCATAGGACAGCCAACTCATGAGTCGGATGAACAAGCGGCCCAGGGGATTGAGCGGATTGCCCTCGATGGGGAAGGCCATGACTTCCGCCTGGCCGCCAACGCGCAAGCCACGCAGCTGATCCAGCTCACCGGGCGCGAACTCCACGATCACCGGGAAGCGCTGCGCCGGTCGCAGCCAGTCCCGGCTGTTCTCCACCGTCGGCAAGGTGCCGGGCGCCGGTGCCTGGCCCGCGCTGACGCCGTAACCGACGCTGCGCACCCGCCCCTCGAACACCCGCCCCGGAAATGCATCGAGCACGATGGCCACCGGGCTACCCACCTCGACGTGGCCCAGGTTGTTCTCGGTCATCTCGGCGCTCAGCCAGAGGTCGTGGATGGCAATCAGGGTCATCACCGGACTGCCTGCCCCGACGTACTGGCCGACATCCGTGCGCAGGTCGGTGATCAGACCGGCGGAACGCGCCTTCACCCGCGTGTTGGCTTCATCGAGCTGGGCCTTTTCCAGTGCGGTGGCAGCGCTGCGCAATTGCGCGTTTTCCTCCTCGCTGCCGCCCTGCTGCTCGCGGGCCCGCTGCACTTCGGCACGGGCCGCGGCCACCTGGCTTCTGGACTGTTCCAGGGTGGCGCGCGCCACTTCCAGGCGGCGCACGGAGATAGTGCCCGGATCTTCCCGGTAGAGCCGTTCGAGGCGGTCGCTGTCCTGGCGGGCCTTGACCTCGTTGGCCTGGGCCGCCCGCAGCGAGGCCAGGGCCGAGTCGATGGCGGCGGTACTGGCGCCGATCTGCCGACGCATGGTTTCCAGGTCAGCGCGAGCGCGGTCGGCGGCGATGCGGTACTGCGCCGGGTCCAGCTCGAAGAGCACCGCGCCCGCCTCCACGTCCTGGTTGTTGCGCACATTCACCTTGGTGACCCTTCCTGCGACTTCCGCCGCCACCGGCACCACAAAGGCCTGCACGCGGGCCTGCTGGGTATAGGGGGTGAAGCGGTCCGCCAGCAGGTACCAGACCAGTGTCAGGACGATAACCAGCGCCACCCAGCGCGTTCCCTTGGCCGCCGCATCGGGCTTGCCGGTGGGCTCGGACTGGCTCGGCGCCTCGGCCTGCGCCTGCGATTTCTCGCTCATTCTCGTTCACCTTGTTCGCTATCTGTGACCGGCCGGGCCGGAGGCGGCTCGTCCAGCAGGTCGTCCCAGTCGGTCCGTTGCTGCATCTGCTTGCGGGTGGCGTCGTCGATCATCGGGCCGTCCCGGTACCAGCCGCCGCCGAGGGCCTTGTACAGGCCGATCAGGTTGCTGACGGCGTCGCTGCGGCTGAGCAGGTAACTCTCCTGCTGCTGGAACAGTTCGCGTTGGGCGTCCAGCACCCGCTGAAAGTCGGCGAACCCCTCGCGGTACTGGGCGTTGGCCAGGTCCAGGGAGCGCAGCGCGGCCAGGGCGCTCTCGCGGCGGATGCGCTCGCTTTCCAGTGCCTTGGCCAGACCGGTGGCGGCGTCGTCGGCTTCCCTCGCTGCCTGGCGCACACGGTCGCGATAGGCCTCGATCAACTGCTGCAGGCGTGCGTCCTGCACCCGTATATCGTTCTTGATGCGGCCATGATCGAAGACGTTCCAGGCAATGCTGGGGCCGGCGACCAGGTCCAGGCTGTCCGGCACGCCGTCAAGGGTCGAGGCGCTCCAGGCGATGCTGCCCAGCAGCGTCACCGAGGGGTAAAGGTCGGTTTCGGCAACGCCGATCAGCGCCGACTGGGCGGCCACCGCCAATTCGGCGGCGCGCACATCCGGGCGGCGCAGCAGCAGGTTCGCTGGTACGTCCTGCAGGACGGCGCGATCCAGCAGCGGCACCTGCCCTTCCCCGCCCGACAGCTCAGGCAGCGGTCCGGGCGGGCGGCCGATCAGCACGGCGAGGGTGTTGCGCGTCCGCTGGAGCTGGGCTTCGAGGTCCGGAATGGTCGCCAGGGTGCCCAGGTACTGGGTCTTGGCCTGCTGGAAGTCCAGTTCCGAGCTGTCGCCGCTGCGGAACAGGCGTTCGGTGATCTCGAAACTGCGCTTCTGCCGCTCAGCGTTCTCCCGGGCGATCCCCAGGCGGGCTTCGAAGGTGCGCATGACGAAATAGGTATCCGCCACCTGGGCACGCAGGAGCACCAAGACGTCCTCGTAGTTGGCACGGGCGGCGAAGTAAGCGGCGTCGGCCGATTCGATGGCACGGCTGAAGCGCCCCCAGAAGTCCAGTTCCCAGGCGATGTCGAACCCTGTGCTGTACTGCCAGGAGTGGGTGTCGCGGGGGTTCTGGCCACCGGACTGGTTACGGTCCAGGTAGAGACTGTCGGCACTGACCTGCTGGAATTGCGGATAGCGGCCGCTCACGGCGATGCCCAACTGCGCGCGGGCCTCCATCACTCGCAGGCCGGCGATTTCCAGGTTGGAGTTATAGGCGTCCGCTTCGGCGATCAGCCCATCGAGGATCGGGTCCTCGAACACCTGCCACCACTGGACGAAGTCCGGCTGTGGGCGGTTGAGGCTGATCTGCTCCATCGCCGGGCTGTTCCAGTGCTCCACCCAGGGCTCGCGCGGCGACTGGAAGTCGGGGCCCAGGCGTACGCAGCCGCCAAGGCCCAGAGCACCCAGCAGCAGAAGACGCAGACAGGAAGGATGAGCCATGGCGCCCGTTCCGGGTCAGGCCGCTCGCTCCTCTTCTTCCGCGTCTTCCTGAGCCTTCGGCTGGTCCTCCACCCAGTGCCAGAACAGCATGTAGCCCACCGCCAGGATCACCGGGCCGATGAACAGCCCGATGATGCCACCGGTGACCATGCCGCCCAGGGCGCCGATCAGCACCACCGGCATCGGTACGTTCACGCCACGGCCCAGCAGCAGCGGCTTGAGGATGTTGTCGGACATGCCGGCGATGAAGCTGTAAACGGCGAACACGACGGTGCCGACACTGGCCCCTTCCGTGGCGAAGACGAAGATGATTGCCGGAATCGTGATCAGCACCACCGGCAACTGCATGATGCCCAGCAGCAGGACCATCAGCGCCAGCAGGCCGGCGCCCGGAATGCCCATCAGCACGAAACCGAGCCCCACCAGCAGCATCTGGATGAAGGCAATACCCACCACGCCCTGGGCCACGGCACGGATGGTCGCGGTGCACAGCTGGGCGATCTGCGGCCCACGGTCCGGACCGGAAATCCGCGAGGCGATCTGCACGGCGCTGCGGTGGCCGTTCTCGCCAAAGGCCATGAAGATGCCGGCCACGATCAGCGCGGCGATGAACAGCAGGAAGCCCGCACCAACGCCGGCCAGCTTGCCGAACAGGCCCAGGCCGAAGCCGCGCAGGTGCGGCAGCAGTTGCTTGAGCAGGCTGGTCAGGTCGCTGGACGCACGCTGCCAGAAGTCAAACAGCGGCTGGCCGATCAACGGCCAACTGGCAACGGATTCGTTGGGCGCCGGCACCTGCAGGTTGCCGCTCTTGATCAGTTCGATGGCCGCCTGCACCGACTCGGCCATGGAAGACGCCAGCATGTAGATCGGCACCATCAGCAGAATCAGCGAGACAACCACGATCAACGTGGCCACGTGCCCGTCACGCAGGCCCAGTCGGGATTTGATGCTCAGATGCAGCGGATAGAAGGTGACGCCCAGGATCATTGCCCAGAGCATCAGGTTCAGAAAAGGACGGAACACCTCGTAACAGGAGATGGCGAGGATCGCCACCAGCCCCGCTCGAATGAGCACATCCATCAATCCGCGGGACAGGATCCTTTCTGAAACGGTATTCGGCAGCATTTAACTCTCCTTCTGCTGTGGCACTCGGGCGAGAACAACCGGACTTTGCGGTGACCCGGCGGGCAAGGGGCGGAAATCCTCCAGCCGCGCCGGCTCTGATCCAAATCATTTCTGTTCAATGATCATCATTTCCGCCGGGATTCCGGCCTCGACATCCCTTTCGGGTCATGCGCGCTGCAGCGTCGACCTTCCACTGCCAGTACGGCTGAGTTCCAGCATAGTCGCTGCAAAGGAACTGGCAGGCTCTACAGCGGCTGGATCTGCGGCGATTCGCATCCCCGGCCAGCAGGAAGAAACCGATCCGGTAGGGTGCGCCGTGCGCACCGGCGGTTTGATGGGGGCGTTCCGAAGGCGATCCCGGAAGCGGTGCGCACAGTGCACCCTACGATCCAGACCGAGCTAAAGAAATTGATCTTTTGCTGGCATCGCTCCAGGTCGGAGCAGCCCAGGTAGATCTGGCAGCGACTGTCTTCCGCCCTGCCTGTCAGGAACAGCCAACCCGGCCTGTTGAGTGCCGCGGCAAGGCGCAGGAGATCGCAGCTGCGATCAGGACGAAAAGCATGGAAATCCACAAGCAGGCTTCCATGCCATGGGCCTGGTAGACCCAGCCCGACAGCAAAGTCCCCAGCAACCGGCCCAGGGCGTTGGACATGTAGTAGAAGCCCACGTCCAGCGATACCCCGTCTTCCTTGGCATAGCTGACGATCAGGTAACTGTGCAGCGACGAATTCACCGCGAACAGCACACCGAACAGCATCAATCCTCCCAGCAGCACGGCCTGGGTTGAGCCACTTGCCGCAAGTCCGAGGGCAATCGCCGCCGGCACGACTGCCAGCGCGGCGGCCCAGGCAAAGGCGGCGCGACCATCCGGCACATGACCGCGCTGCTTGCCGGTAAGGGCTGGCGCCAGGGACTGCACGATTCCGTAGCCGATGATCCAGGCCGCGAGGAATCCGCCGACCAGCCAGAAGTCCCAGCCAAAGGCCGTGCTCAGGTAGACCGGCAGCGCCACCACGAACCAGACATCGCGGGCTCCAAAGAGGAACAGGCGCGCCGCCGAAAGCACGTTTACCGCCCGGCTTTTCGACAGGATGTCGCGGAATTTCGGCTTCGCCTTGGCCTTGCCCAGGTCCTTCTTCAGCATCACCAGGCTGCCGAGCCAGATCAGGGCCAGCACCGCCGCCATGGCGAACACCGCTCCCGTGAAGCCCAGCAGCGCCAGCAAGGCGCCCCCGAGGAAGAAGCCCACACCCTTCAGGGCGTTCTTGGAGCCGGTGAGGATGGCCACCCATTTGTAGAGGGTGCCCTGTTGGTTGCCTGGCACCAGGAGCTTGATCGAACTCTTGGCGCTCATTTTGTTGAGGTCCTTGGCGATGCCCGACAGGGCCTGCGCCCCCATCACCCAGGGAATGGTGAGCCAGGCTGCCGGTACGGTGAGCATCAGCAACGCCACGACCTGCATCCCGAGACCGATGTTCATGGTGCGGTTCAGCCCCAGGCGAGCGCCGAGGTAACCGCCCACAAGGTTGGTGATGACGCCGAATATCTCGTAGAACAGGAATAGCGCGGCGATCTGAAGCGGCGTGTAGCCCAGCGTGTGGAAGTGCAGCACCACCAGCATGCGCAGGGCACCATCGGTGAGGGTGAAGGCCCAGTAGTTGCCAGTTACCAGCAGGTATTGGCGGACATCCGGGGACAGACCTGACAACGCATTCATGATCGCCGCTCGTCCTTATCAGCCTGCCAGACCGACCAAGCGGGCCAACTCGACAGTGCGATTGGCGTAGCCCCACTCGTTGTCGTACCAGGCATAGAGCTTCACCTGGGTGCCGTTGACCACCATGGTCGACAGCGCGTCGATGATCGACGAGCGCGGGTCGGTGCGGTAATCGATGGACACCAGCGGACGCTCCTCAAACCCGAGGATGCCCTTCAGCTCGTTGTCGGCGGCGGTCTTGAGCAGTTGATTGACCTCCTCCACCGTGGTCGCCCGCTCCACCTCGAACACGCAATCGGTCAACGAGGCATTGGCCAGGGGTACGCGCACGGCGTGGCCATTCAGGCGGCCACGCAGCTCGGGGAAGATTTCCGCGATGGCCGTGGCCGAACCCGTGGTGGTGGGAATCAGGCTCATGCCCGACGCGCGGGCGCGGCGAAGGTCCTTGTGCGGCTGGTCGAGGATGCTCTGGGTATTGGTCAGGTCGTGGATGGTGGTGATGGAGCCGTGGCGGATACCCAGCTTCTCGTGGATCACCTTGACCACCGGCGCGAGGCAGTTGGTGGTGCAGGACGCGGCAGTTACGATGCGATGCACAGCCGGATCGAACAGGTGCTGGTTCACCCCCATCACCACGTTCAGCGCGCCCTTTTCCTTCACCGGGGCGCTCACCACGACCCGCTTCACGCCCTGATCCAGGTAGGCCTGGAGCACCGCGACCGACTTCATCTTGCCGCTGGCCTCGATCACCAGATCGCAATCGCTCCAGTCGGTGTCGGCGATGGCCTTGTTGGCGCTGACCTGGATGCGCTTGCCGCCGATGACCACGCAATCGCCTTCGGCACCGGCCTCGTGGTGCCAGCGACCATGTACCGAGTCGAAGTTCAGCAGGTGGGCGTGAGTCGCCGCGTCACCCGCCGGGTCATTGATGCGAACGAATTCGAACTCCGGCCAGCCCCAGGCGGCGCGCAGCGCCAGACGACCGATACGGCCGAAGCCGTTGATACCGACTTTGATGCTCATGTAGGTGTGCTCAGTGGTTGCAAAGGAAGAAGGATCAATCGCCTGTCGCAGTGGGCGCTCAGCAGCAGGTCGCCGCTCGTTCCGGGCGGCCGCCCATCGCATCCAGGCGCGTGACATCCGCGGTCAGCCAGCCCTGGTTGGCATCCAGTGCACAGTTCAGCACGCTGTGTACCCAGTCCGGCAGCTCGGGATGCAGGCGGTAGTGCACCCACTGGCCCTGGCGGCGATCCGCCAGCAGCCCGCAGGTACGCAGCTGCGCGAGGTGGCGCGAAATCTTCGGCTGACTTTCGCCGAGCGCACAGGTCAGCTCGCAGACGCACAGCTCGCCCTCACGCGCGATAAGCAGCATCAGTCGTGCCCGGGTCTCATCGGCCAGGGCCTTGAACACGGCAGTTGGGGTCAGGAGATTTGCCATGGGAGCCTCTAAGCGGGAGACGGCAATGGATATACGGGAAAACGAATATATGGATTTCCGTATGTAAAGCAACACCACCGAAGCCAGGCCGCCGAAATTCTCATGCGTGGACAATTGCGACGCCCACCAGCCGCGAACTAAACTCCGCCGCATGAAACGCTGCCTGCGCATTTTCTTCATCTTCCTGATCAGTCTGTCGCTTCCCCTCACCGGGATGGCGGGCGTCGAAGCGCCGACCGAGCCCTGCCCCATGCAAGCCAGCGGCATGAGCCACATGGCCGACATGGATGAGGATTGCTGCCACGACATGGGCAAGATGGCCGAGCATGGCAAGAAGGCCTGCAAGTCCGGCCAGGAATGCAAGACCGGCAGCATGCTCCAGGTTTCCGTCCTCAAACCGCCCGTCACCCACAACAGACCGATACTGGCCATCGCCCCTTCCCAAGCGATACCTGACCGCTCCCCTGCCGATCTCTGGCGACCTCCCACCGCCTGATTCCTCTCCTGAGCTGAATTCCCCTCTGCATCACCTGTAGCTGCAGTGGGGCTCGCGCCTGTGCGCTGAAACTTCAGAGGAATCAATTGATGACCTCCCCCAATCCTTGCCGTGGATGGCCCATGCCTGCCGCCCTGGCAATGATGCTGCTCGCCCTGCCCGTCCAGGCTGCATCGCTATCGCTGGACGATGCCTTGCAGCTGGCCGAACGCAACGCCCCCTCATTGTCGGCGCAAGCCGCCAAGCTGGATGCCGCGAAAAGCGCGGCGATTCCGGCCGGCGAACTGCCCGATCCCAAGCTGGCCCTGGGCCTGCAGAACGTCCCCGTCGAAGGCGAAGACCGCTGGAGCCTGGATCGCGACTTCATGACCATGCAGATGGTGGGCGTGATGCAGGAAATGCCCAACCGTGCCAAGCGCGATGCCCGGATCGAAACCGCTCGCGCCTCAGTTGACCGCGCCGCCGCCGAAGCCGATGCCGAGCGGGTGAAGGTCCGTCGCGAGACGGCCCTGGCCTGGATCACCACCTACACCGGCCAGCGCAAACTGGCCCGTTTCGACGATTTCTTCCGCGAAAACCGCCTGCTCGAAAAAGCGGTACAGGCCCGCCTGGCGGGCGGACGCGGCCAGGCGCAGGACGCCGTGGAGCCCAGGCAGGAAGCGGCGCAATTGGCCGAGCAGCAGGACGAACTGGAACTCCAGGTCGCCCAGGCACGCGCGGCGCTCAAGCGCTGGATCGGCCAGGACGCCGCCCTGCCCCTTTCCGGCGAATTCCCGAGCTGGCACATCGATGCAGCCCAGTACCTGCATGCCCTGCATCGCCACCCCGAACTGGCCACCTACGAGCCGATGACCCGTGAAGCCGAAGCCCAGGTGCGCGAGGCCGAATCGGAGAAGAAACCGGACTGGAGCTGGGAAGTCGATTACCAGCGCCGTGGCCGTGAATTCGGCGACATGATGACCGTGCAATTCACTTTCGACCTGCCGGTGTTCTCCGGCTCGCGCCAGGACCCGAAGATCGCCGCGCGCAGGGCTCAGGTCGATCAACTGGAAGCTGAACGCGAAGCGCTGCTGCGCGAGCACGCCCAGCAGTTGGAGGCCGACGTAGCGGATTACCAGCGACTGGATCGGGCGGTCAGCCGCAGCCGCACCACCCAGGTTCCACTGGCCGAGGAAAAGGTGCGCCTGGCCCTGGCGGACTACCGGGCCGGCAAGTCCGAGCTGGCCAGCGTCATCGCGGCGCGACGCGAGCTCATCCAGGCCAGGCTCAAGGAAATCGACCTGCAAGGCCAGCAGGCCCTGGCGGCAGCCCGCCTCTACTTCACCTACGGGGAGGGTCGCCCATGAGCCGCTCTAACTGGACCCTGCCGGCGCTGATGGGCGCCATGCTGCTCCTGGGCGCTGCCGGGGGTTACTGGTTCGCCGCCGAGAGCCACGCGCCGGCACCCGCCACTGGCGCCGACCACAAAACACCCCAGGGCAACCGCCAGCCGCTCTACTGGTACGACCCGATGTACCCGCAGCAGAAGTTCGAACAGCCCGGCAAGTCGCCCTTCATGGACATGCAACTGGTCCCCAAATACGCCGAGGACGCGGATGAAGCTGGCTCCGTTCGCATCGAGCCGGGCATCCAGCAAAACCTCGGCGTGCGCCTGGCTACGGTCACCACGGGAAAACTGGAGCAGGACATCCAGCTGACCGGCGTACTCGCCTTCGACGCGAGGAACGTGGCACTCGTCCAGGCGCGCGCCAGCGGGTTCGTCGAGCGCGCATACGCTCGCGCTCCCGGCGACCTGGTAGCCGCTGGTGATCCCCTCGTCGACGTGCTGATCCCCGAATGGGCAGCGGCCCAGGAAGAGTTCCTCGCCTTGCGCCGCTCCGGTGATCCAAGCCTGGCCGCTGCGGCGCGCCAGCGCCTGCAACTGGTCGGCATGCCCAGCGCCCTGATCGCGCGCATCGAGCGTCGTGGCAAGGCTGAACCGGCCCTGACCCTCACCAGCCCCATCAGCGGCGTGATCCGCGATCTGGAAGTGCGCACAGGCATGGCGCTGTCCGCCGGACAGACGCTGGCCAGAATCAATGGCATCGACCGGGTCTGGCTGGAGGTGGCTGTTCCGGAAGCCCAGGCCGCCACGTTGAGGGTCGGGCAAGCCGTCGAAGCACGTCTGCCCGCCTTGCCGGGGGAGACCACCCACGGCGTTCTCGCCGCGATTCTGCCGGAGGCGGACCCGCAAAGCCGGACGCTGCGGGTACGCATCGAACTGGACAACGCCGCCGGCCGCCTGAGACCGGGCATGACGGCGCAGGTGCAGTTGAACCAGCAAGGTCGCGACGCTGTTCTGCTGGTCCCCAGCGAGGCGGTCATTCGCACCGGCAAGCGCGCGCTGGTGATGCTGGCCGAAACGCAAGGCCGCTTCCGCCCTGTTGAAGTCCGGTTGGGACAGGAAAGCGAGGGGCAGACAGTGGTGCTCGCCGGCCTGGAAGCCGGTCAGCAGGTCGTGGCCTCCGGGCAGTTCCTGATTGATTCGGAAGCCAACCTGCGCGGCATCGAAGCCAGGACCTTGCAGGACGCCGAGCCTCCCAAGGCAGTTCCGGCACTGCATGAAGCCGACGCCAGCATCGTCGAGGTCGGCGAGCAGGAGCTGACCATCTCCCACGGTCCGTTCAAGACCCTCGGCATGCCGGGGATGACCATGACCTTCCCCCTGGCCCGCCCCGACCTGGCGCAAGGCCTCAAGGCCGGCGACCGCATCCGTATCAAGGTGCGCGAGACCGATAGCGGCCTGCTGATCGAACAGGTAGAGAAACTGGAGTCCGCGCCATGATCGAGAAACTGATCCGCTGGTCGGTCTCCAACCGCTTCCTGGTGCTGCTGGCCACGCTGTTCGCGGTGGGCTGGGGCATCTGGTCGCTGCGCGAGACGCCGATCGACGCCCTGCCCGACCTGTCCGATGTACAGGTCATCATCCGCACCAGCTATCCGGGCCAGGCCCCGCAGATCGTCGAAAACCAGGTCACCTACCCGCTGGCCACCACCATGCTCTCGGTGCCGGGCGCCAGGACGGTGCGCGGGTTCTCCTTCTTCGGCGACAGCTTCGTCTACGTGCTCTTCGAAGACGGCACGGACCTGTACTGGGCCCGCTCACGGGTGCTGGAGTACCTGAACCAGGTGCAGGGCCGCCTGCCCGCCACGGCCCGTGCGGCGCTGGGGCCGGACGCGACCGGGGTTGGCTGGATTTTCCAGTACGCCCTGGTCGACCGCAGCGGCACACACGACCTGGCGCAGCTCCGCGCCTACCAGGACTGGTTCCTCAAGTACGAGCTGAAAACCCTGCCCAACGTTGCCGAAGTCGCCACCGTGGGCGGCATGGTCAGGCAGTACCAGGTCCAGCTCGACCCCATCCGTCTCACCAGCCAGGGCCTGACCCAGGCCGATGTGGTGGAGGCCATCGGCAAGGCCAACCAGGAAACCGGCGGTGCCGTGCTGGAAATGGGCGAGGCCGAGTTCATGGTCAGGGCATCCGGCTACCTCAAGACCCTCTCCGACTTCCGCGCAGTCCCCCTGAAACTCACGCCCCAGGGCACACCCGTAACCCTGGGTGACGTGGCGACCGTCCAGCTCGGCCCGGAAATGCGCCGGGGGATTGCCGAACTGGATGGCGAAGGCGAGGCCGTTGGCGGCGTGGTGGTGCTACGTAGCGGCAAGAATGCACGGGAGACCATCACGGCGGTCAAGGCCAGGCTGGATGAACTGCGCAAGAGCCTCCCGCAGGGCGTGGAAATCGTCACCACCTACGACCGCAGCCAACTGATCGAGCGGGCCGTGCGCAATCTCAGCCAGAAGCTGATCGAGGAGTTCCTGGTCGTAGCCCTGGTCTGCGCGGCGTTCCTCTGGCACCTGCGTTCCTCCATGGTAGCCATCGTCTCGTTGCCAGTGGGCGTGCTGGTTGCTTTCGGGGTCATGCACGTCCAGGGCATCAACGCCAACATCATGTCCCTGGGCGGAATTGCCATCGCGATTGGTGCCATGGTCGACGCGGCGGTGGTCATGATCGAGAACGCCCACAAGCGCATCGAGGCCTGGCACGCCCGCCATCCGGGCGAAGCGCTGCGCGGCGACGCGCACTGGCGGGTGATGACCGAGGCGGCGACCGAAGTCGGCCCAGCGCTGTTCTTCAGCCTGATGATCATCACGCTGTCGTTCATTCCGGTGTTCACCCTGGAGGCCCAGGAAGGACGGCTGTTCGGCCCGCTGGCCTTTACCAAGACCTATGCCATGGCCGCGGCCGCTGGCCTTGCCGTCACTCTGGTGCCGGTGCTGATGGGCTACTGGATACGCGGCCGGATACCGCCGGAGCAGCGCAACCCGCTCAACCGCGCACTGATCAGGCTGTACCAGCCAGCGCTGGACGTCGTCCTGCGTTTCCCCAAGGCGACCCTGGCGGTGGCCGTTCTGGCGTTGCTGACGACCCTCTGGCCCATTGCCCGCCTGGGTGGCGAGTTTCTCCCGCCGCTGGACGAGGGCGACCTGCTCTACATGCCCTCCGCGCTACCTGGCTTGTCCGCGCAGAAGGCCGCGGAGTTGCTGCAACAGACCGATCGCCTGATCAAGACGGTGCCCGAGGTCGCCAGCGTCTTCGGCAAGGCTGGTCGTGCGGAAACGGCCACCGACCCCGCGCCGCTGGAGATGTTCGAGACCACCATCCGCTTCAAGCCCAAGGACCAATGGCGCAGCGGGATGAGCCCGGAAAAGCTCGTGGACGAACTGGATCGCGTGGTCAGGGTGCCCGGACTGACCAACATCTGGATTCCGCCGATCCGCAACCGGATCGACATGCTGGCAACCGGCATCAAGAGCCCCATCGGGGTCAAGGTGGCGGGCACCAACCTGCAGGAGATCGACCAGGCCACCCAGGCCATCGAACAGGTGGCCAAGGCCGTACCCGGCGTGACCTCCGCCCTCGCCGAGCGCCTGACCGGCGGACGCTATATAGATGTGGACATCGATCGGCAGGCGGCAGCCCGCTACGGGATGAACATCGCCGACGTGCAAGCCATCGTGGCCAGCGCAATCGGCGGCGAGAACGTGGGGGAAACCGTCGAAGGCCTGGCCCGCTACCCGATCAACGTGCGTTACCCGCGCGAGTGGCGCGACTCGGTGGCCGCGCTCCAGCAACTGCCGATCTACACCCGCCAGGGCGGCCAGATCACCCTCGGGACCGTGGCCGCCATCCGCGTCGTCGACGGCCCGCCCATGCTCAAGAGCGAGAATGCGCGCCTCTCCGGCTGGGTCTACGTCGACGTCCGGGGGCGGGACCTGGCGTCCGTGGTGAAGGACCTGCGCCAGGCAGTCGATGGCTCGGTGAAGCTCGCGCCCGGCATGAGCATCAGCTACTCCGGGCAGTTCGAGTTCCTGGAGCGGGCCAATGCGAGGCTGAAGCTGGTGGTGCCGGCGACGTTGACGATCATCTTCGTGCTGCTCTACCTCACCTTCGGGCGCTTGGATGAGGCCGCGCTGATCATGGCTACCCTGCCCTTCGCGCTCACCGGTGGCGTGTGGTTCCTCTACCTGATGGGCTTCAACCTGTCGGTGGCCACCGGTGTTGGCTTCATCGCCCTGGCCGGCGTGGCCGCCGAGTTCGGCGTGATCATGCTGCTCTACCTGAAGAACGCCTGGTCAGACCAGCAAGCCGCCGGGCGAGCCACCAACCGGGACTTGCTGGGTGCCATTCGGGAAGGCGCCGTGCAACGTGTGCGGCCCAAGGCAATGACCGTCGCCGTCATCATTGCCGGCCTGCTGCCAATCCTCTGGAGCGGCGGCACCGGCAGCGAGGTGATGAGCCGGATTGCCGTGCCCATGGTGGGCGGCATGGTCACCGCGCCCTTGCTGTCCCTGTTCGTCATTCCCGCGGCTTACTGGCTCATGCGTCGTCGCAGGTTGTACTCGCCAGGCGCAGAAACCAGCCATGGAGCACGCTCATGAGCAGTACGTTCGCATAGGCGTCAATCCTTCGGTGCGCGCGGCGCACCCTACGAGCGCTCGGGGTCGTGGCCGGGTCTTGTAGGGTGCGCCGTGCGCACGGGTGGTTTTCATCGCAACCTACCCATCAAGCCACCTCTGCCTCCTTGAACAGGCGATGGACGGCCTTGTGGCAGTTCTCTTCGTCAAGGAACTCCACGGGGAACCAGCGGCATTCCGCAATTTCATTGAGCGGCTGCGGGGCCTGCGAGGTGGGAAGCTGGGCGTGGAAGATGTGGTGGAGGGTTTCGTACAGCTCAAGCTGGATGACGAAATCGAGCTGCTCCGCTTCCAGTCCGATTTCTTCAAGGAGTTCCCGCTGCGCCGCTTGCGTTGGAGCCTCGTCCGATTCGATCCGCCCGCCCGGAAGGTTCCACTTCTTCTGCGTCTTGCGGACGAGCAGGACCTTATTGTCTCGGAGGCAGATCACCGTAGCCCGGATCTTGAGTGCACTGGCCATGTTTGTTCCCTTGCAGCAGCCTGACCCTTCCCTGTTTGGACCGTGGTGATGGCCATCTGACAAAGGTCGATGGACAAGCGGTTCGCCGAACCTATCCCTTGAGCCTGCGCGGGCGGGAAGTTGGGGCCTGAATCGTCATCTCCACAATCCACGACTAATCTCCCCTACAACCGGGCGGCAGGAGTCTGCGCCGCTCTCAGACCGGCTGGGGAGCTACGGATCATGGACAGCACGCAAGACACCTATAGAGCAGCCACGGTTCTCGTCGTAGACGACACGCCCGACAACCTGATGCTGATGGCCGACCTGTTGAAGGACCGGTATCGGGTCAAGGCCGCCAACAGCGGCGAGAAGGCACTTCGGTTACTGCAGGCTGATCCACTGCCGGACCTGATCCTGCTGGACATCATGATGCCGGGGCTTTCCGGCCATCAGGTGGCGGAACAGCTCAAGCACGATCCGCGTACCGCTGACATTCCCATCATCTTCCTCACTGCCATGGCGGCCATGGAGGACGAGATCCTTGGCCTGAAACTGGGCGCCGTGGACTACATCACCAAGCCGATCAGCCCACCGGTGGTTCTGGCGCGGGTGGAAACCCAGCTGAAGATCAAGGCCGCTGCCGACTTCCTGCGTGACCAGAAGGAGTACCTGGAGAAGGAAGTGCAACGCCGCACCGCCGAAGTAATGGCCATTCAGGACGTGACCATCCAGGCCATGACCTCGCTCGCCGAAACCCGGGACAACGAAACGGGCAACCATATCCGCCGTACCCAGCACTACGTGGAGCTGCTGGCCGAACTGCTGCGCGACCATCCGCGCTTCAGGCACTTCCTCAATGACGAAACCATTCGACTGCTGTTCAAGTCAGCGCCGCTGCACGACATCGGCAAGATCGGCATTCCCGACTACATCCTGCTCAAACCAGGGCGCCTGACCCCGGAAGAGTTCGACATCATGAAAACCCATACCACCCTGGGTCGGGATGCCATCCAGCATGCCGAGGATCAGTTGGGCATCTCCGTCGGCTTCCTGCGTCTGGCCAAGGAAATTGCCTACAGCCACCAGGAAAAGTGGGACGGCAGCGGCTATCCCGAGGGGCTGGCGGCCGATGATATCCCCATCAGTGCGCGGCTGATGGCCGTTGCGGATGTCTACGATGCGCTGATCAGCCGGCGCGTGTACAAGGCCGGCATGTCCCATGAGCAGGCGGTGGAGATCATCCGTCAGGGGCGCGGCGCGCACTTCGACCCGGACATCTGCGATGCCTTCCTGAGTTGCCATGGGCAATTCCGCACGATTGCAGAACGTTATGCCGACAGCGATCAGGACATGGCCAGGCAACTCGCGGCCCTTGAGCACATCGCGCAGGAACCCTGAGTCTCGGCGTGACCTTTCTGGTGTCGGCAATGGGGAGTTGCCATGAACATAGTGTCTGCCCTGCTTGAGCGCCTGTCCCTGCGTAGCAAGCTGGTCATGGGATTTGCCGCGCTGCTGGCGCTGGTCCTGATTCTCGGTGTGCAAAGCCTGCGCACCCAGGAATTGTTGCAGCGCGATATGCAGCAGCTCTACCAGAAGGACCTGGTAGGCGCCGCTCACCTGCAGGAAGCACGTGCGCAGCTGCCACATCTGGTCCAGGCGCTGCAGCGTGCCGTGGGTACCAGCAGCGGAGAAATCCGTATCGACGCGCTGAAGCAGCTGAACGAGACCCGCGAGCGATTACAGGAGTCGCTGGCTCAGGCGCGGCCGACGCTGCGCCTGCAACAGAGCCTGGTGCAACTGGCCGAGCTGGAGGTGCTGCTGGAGCGGATACAGCGTGGCGGTGAAGAAGCCCTGGATCTGGTCGGCCGGGGGTATCAGGGCCAGGCGCTGATGCAGCTCAACAGCGGCGAATTCCAGGCCCTGGACCAGCAGGCTGACCAACTGCTCAACCGCATGGCCCAGGTCAAGGAAAATTTCATCCATGACACCGCCAAGCAGATCGCCGAGTTCGCCCGGTTCAGCACGACCCTGACCTACGTACTGCTGCTGGGCGGGCTGACCTTGGCGTTGCTGCTCTCCAGCCTGGTCAGTCGTTCGATTCGGCTGCCGCTCAACCGGGTGCGTGTTGCCGTCGACCAGCTGACCGCGGGGCAGCTGGATCAGCACATACCCCATACCGACATGGCGAACGAAACGGGCGACCTGGCCCGCGCCATTGCCACTCTGCAGACCAAGGCCCAGCAACTCGATCGTCAGCGCTGGATACAGGCGCAGTCAGCGCACTTGCAGGCCGACCTGCCGCAAGCGACCACGCCGGATGAGCTGGCCCAGACCTTTCTCAGACACATGGCCGGCATGCTCGGCACCTGCCGGGGCGTGCTCTACAGCCTCAGGCAAGGCAGCGATCATCTGGAGCTCATGGGCAGTTACGCCACCGACCCGGATTACCCGCCGAATGACGTTGTAGCGCTGGGCACCGGCTTGCTCGGACAGTGCGCGCTTGACCGCACGCCGCGCCAGTTCGGGGGGTTGCCACAGGCATTCGGCCGGCTGCGCTCGCAATTGGGTGAACTGCCGGCCAGTTATCTGCTGCTGCAACCGATTCTGCGTGGCGACCGGCTGCATGGCGTGCTCGAACTGGCTGGATTCCAGGCGTTGGGCGAGCGCGAGACGGCCTTGTTGCAGGAGGCGCTGCCCAGACTGGCCGGGGCCATGGCGCTGATGGAGCGCAATCTGGCCGTACAGGAATTGCTCGCGGAAACGCGCCGGCAGGCCGACGAAATGGGCGCCCAGGCGTTGCAGCTGGAACAGCAGGCGCAGGAACTGGAATCGCAGCAGAGTGCGCTGCGCGCTACCGAGGCCTGGTACCGGGGCATTATCGAGGCGGCGCCCGACGGCATGATCGTGATTGGCTCGGACGGTCGCATCCTGATGACCAACCCGCAGCTGGACAGCCTGTTCGGCTACGCCACCGGTGAACCGATCGGCGAATCCGTCGAGCGTCTCGTGCCCAGCGCTTACCGTGCACGCCACGTCGAGTTGCGGGACGGTTTCATGGCTCAGGGCGGCACCCGGCAGATGGGCGCCAACCTGGATGACCTGCAGGGCGTGCGCAAGGACGGCAGCCTCTTCTCCGTGGAGATCGGCCTGTCACACCTGCCGGCGCTGGAGGGGCGCGGCACCTGCGTGTGCGCCTCGGCGCGGGACATCAGCGAGCGCAAGCAAGCCGAAGCCGTGGTGCAACGCGCCCGGGAGATGGCCGAAGAGGCAACCCGTGCCAAGAGCGATTTCCTGGCCAACATGAGCCACGAGATCCGCACACCGATGAACGCCATCATCGGCATGAGCCATCTGGCACTGCGCACGGAGCTGGACCCGCGGCAACGCAACTACATCGAGAAGGTGCATCGCTCGGCAGAAAACCTGCTGGGGATCATCAATGACATCCTCGACTTCTCCAAGATCGAAGCCGGCAAGATGGACCTCGAAGTCATTCCCTTCCACCTGGAGGATGTCCTGGAGAACTTCGCCAGCATGGTCGGCCTGAAGGCGGAGGACAAAGGCCTGGAGCTGCTCTACAACACCTCCCCCAACCTGCCGACTGCGCTGCTTGGCGATCCGCTACGTCTGGGGCAGGTGTTGATCAATCTGGGTAACAACGCGGCGAAATTCACCGAACGCGGGGAGATCGTCGTGGGTGTTGAGCGCATCGGGGGTGACGATGCGCGGGTGGAACTGCATTTCTGGGTGCGCGACACCGGGATCGGCATGAGCGAGGAACAGTGCGGGCGCATGTTCCAGTCCTTCAGCCAGGCCGACAGCTCCACCACCCGCAAATACGGCGGCACCGGGCTCGGCCTCTCTATTTCCAAACGCCTGGTGGAGCTCATGGGCGGGCGCATCTGGGTGGAAAGCGTGCCCGGCCAGGGCTCGACCTTTCATTTCAGCCTGAGCCTGGACATACAGCGCAATGCGCAGCCACGGCGCATGTTCACCGCCGACGAATTGCTCGGCACACGCGTGCTGGTGGTGGACGACAACGCCAGCGCCCGCGAAATCCTCTCCAGCATGGCCAGGAGTTACGGCGTGGAGGTGGACGTAGCCGACAGCGGTGGCCTGGCCTTGCGCATGCTGGTGGATGCCGAGCAGCGCAACCTGCCCTATGACCTGGTGCTGATGGACTGGCGCATGCCCGGCATGGATGGCGTGGAGACGGTCCGGCGCATGCACGAGGCCAATCTGGCCCGCACGCCATCGGTGATCATGGTGACTGCCTTTGGCCGTGAAGAGGTGCGCGAGCAGGCCCAGCGTCAGGGCGTGACTCTGCCGGTCGTACTGACCAAGCCGGTGACCCCTTCCACCTTGCTGGAGGCATTGGGCACGGTGCTCGGCAAGGTGCCCCAGGCCGGAACCCGCGCCAGCGAGCGCTACGGGCAAAGTGCAAACGACATGGCCGGCTTGCGGGGCGCCCGCCTGCTGCTGGTGGAAGACAACGAACTCAACCGTGAACTCGCCAGCGAGCTGCTGCACGGTGCCGGAGTCGAGCTGAGCCAGGTGGTTGACGGGCAACAGGCGCTCGACCTGCTGGAACAGGACGCGGATTTCGATGGCGTGCTGATGGATTGCCAGATGCCGGTGATGGATGGCTACACGGCCACCCGCCGGATTCGCCAGCAACCCCGTTTCGCTGAAATGCCAGTGATTGCCATGACCGCCAATGCCATGGCGGGTGATCGCGAGCGGGCCCTGGCCAGCGGCATGAATGACCATATTTCCAAACCACTGAATGTGACCGATATGTTCGCCACCCTGGCCAGGTGGATCAGGCCGGGTGCCCGTCGCAAGGCTGAGGCGCCGATGGTCAAAGCTCGCGAGGCAACCACGGAGCTGCCCGAGCGCCTGGAAGGCATCGATCTGGCCGCAGGTCTCGCGACCTGCATGGGAAACCGTGACCTGTACCTGCGTCTGCTACGTAAGTTCCATGCCAGCCAGGCGCGTTTCAGTGAACAGTTCCAGCAGGCAAGTGCCAGCGACGATCCGACGGCGCCAACCCGACTGGCCCATACCCTGCGCGGCACCGCCGGTAATATCGGTGCCGGGACGGTGGCTCAGGCAGCCACCGCGCTGGAACAGGCCTGCCTCGCTGGGGAGGCGTCCGAGGCGATACAGTCCCGGCTCCTGGAGGTCGAGCGCTGCCTTGCTCCATTGCTGGCCGCCCTCGCTGAGGTCGCGCAATCGAGTCCCGCCAATGAGCAGCCCGCCGCGCCACGCTCACCGGCACGGTTTGGCGCTCGCCTGACCGAACTGAAGCGGCTTCTGGCCGATAGCGATGCAGCAGCCTTGGATACCCTCAAGGCGCTGCAAGCCTTGGCTACCGCCCCGGCAGAGGCGGCGCTTCTGGCCAAGGTGGCGCAGCAGGTCGAGCTTTTCGACTTTGATCGAGCGCTGGAGATGTTGCAGGAAATGGCCACTGAGTAAGCGAGGTTCGTAGGTAGGGTGCGCCATGCGCACGGGTAACTGAGCGTCGCGCATTCCCTTGAACGGTGAGCGCGACGCACCCTGCCTCGGTCACCCGCCCAGTGCGATGATCGCGAAGAGCAACGCCGTTCCCACCAACGCCAATGCCGCGCCCGTTGCCCAGGTGTTGCCGCCGGAGTAGCGGGCCAGCAGCCAGCCGCTGAGGAACAGCATCCCCAGGGCCACCAGGTTGGAGGTGCGAATCGCCACGCCGGTGGTATCGATCAGCAGGAAGGGAATCACCGGCGGAAAGGTCGCCAGCACCACCAGCAGGAAGGTGCCCAACGCGCCCTTGATGTCTTCGAAGTCCAGCCGCGAGCGAAAGGGCTTGTCGGCGTTGAGCAGCAAGCGCAAACGCAGCATCTCCAATCCGTCGGGGTCCGCCGCCTCGGCTATGCGCGGCGGTAGCGCGTCGGCTATCAGTGCCCTCCCCCTGTCCGCCCCTGCGTCGCCCTGCAGGCGGGCCATCAGCGTTCGGCTACGGGTACGTTCGGTCCAGGTACGCAGCAGGTACATCATGGCATCGGCCAGACCCCACGCGAGGTTGCAGCCGAAGGCCGCGATCAGCATGGTCCGCGCCTCTTCACGGCCCGAGGTGGCGACGCTCAGTGAGCCGATGAAGGTCATGGCCATCAGCAGCCCGAAAATCACTTCGGTTGCGCGGTCCACGGGGTCGAGCACTCTTTGCCGGGATTCATCTCCGGGTCTATCCATGGCGATCTCCCTCGAAATTCGAACCGGAAATGGCGGACGCAAAACGCCGTCCGCCATGTGTGCCCCGAGTCAGAGGCTGAGGAAGCCGCTGTACAGGCCGTATCCGGCGATCAGCGCACCGATCAGCACCACCAGGAAGATCACCTTCTCGACCGACGTGAACACTGGCTGTCCCAGTTCGCGTTTGGCCTTGGCGAACAGGATCGCCCCCGGCGCATAGAGCAGCGCCGACAGCAGCAGGTACTGCACCCCGGCCGCATACACCAGCCAGACGGCGTAGAGCACGGCAATCAGCGCGATCAGCAGGTCCTTGCCACGCTCGCCGGGAGCTTGCTCGTAGGTTTCATGACGCCAGGCCAGCAGCAACGCGTAGGCGGCGGACCAGAAGTACGGCACCAGGATCATCGAGGTGGCCAGGTACAGCAGGCTGAGGTAGGTGGAGCTGTTGAACAGGGTGATGATCAGGAACAGCTGGATCAGCCCGTTGGACAGCCACAAGGCGTTGACCGGCACCTGGTTGGCGTTTTCCTTGCGCAGGAACTCCGGCATGGTGTGGTCGCGGGCACTGGCGAACAGAATCTCGGCGCACAGCAGAGTCCAGGACAGCAGCGCACCCGCCAGGGAAACGATCAGCCCGACGCTGATGAGGACGGCCCCCCAATGGCCGACCACGCTCTCCAGCACGCCTGCCATCGACGGATTCTTCAGGCCGGCCAGCTGGGCCTGGGCCAGGATGCCCTGGGACAGCACGTTGACCGCCACCAGTAGCAGGAGCACGCCAACGAAGCCGACCACCGTGGCCTTGCCGACGTCGCTGCGCTTTTCGGCGCGGGCGGAGAAGATGCTTGCGCCCTCAATGCCGATGAACACCCAGACGGTGACCAGCATCATGTTGCGCACCTGGTTCATCACCGTGCCCAGGTCACTGTTGCCGGCACCCCAGAAATCGGAGGTGAACACATCCAGCTTGAAGGCGATGGCGCAAATGACGATGAACAGCGCCAGGGGCACCATCTTGGCGATGGTGGTCAGGGTATTGATGAACGCCGCCTCCTTGATCCCGCGCAGCACCAGGAAGTGCAAGAACCACAGCAGAACCGAGGCGCAGATGATCGCCGGCAGGGTGTTGCCCTCACCGAACAGGGGGAAGAAGAAGCCCAGGGTACTGAACAGCAGCACCATGTAGCTGACGTTGCCGATCCAGGCGCTGATCCAGTAGCCCCAGGCCGAAGAGAAGCCCATGTAGTCGCCGAACCCGGCCTTGGCATAGGCATACACACCGCCATCGAGCTTGGGCTTGCGGTTGGCGAGGGTCTGGAAGACGAAAGCCAGCATCAGCATGCCAACCCCGGTGATCAGCCAGCCGATCAGGGTGGCGCCGGCGCTGGCGCTCGCTGCAATGTTCTGTGGAAGGGAGAAGATGCCGCCGCCAACCATCGAGCCGACGACCAGGGCGATCAGCGCCCCGACCTTCAATTTATCGCTGGAGGCGGCGACCTGTGTCTGCTTGCCGGGTTCGGCCTGCTTACCCAACTGCACGTTGCTGGTGGAATCGACCATATAAAGCTCCTTGCCAAGACGGCACCGCTCAATTGAATGGCCGGCCAACTGGAAATGGTCGTTACCGCACAGCATGACCCTTCGAGTGGTCCCCGCCACCGAACAGACTGCTTGAATCACTGCTGGGAGCTGGTTCGATCCAACTCGTGCCCCGCAGCCGGGCACTGCCTTTCGAATCGCTTGGACCGCTAGGAGCCTCGTAGCATGTGGTAATGCTCAGCAGCCCAATGCTTCACCGCTTCCGCTGAAAGTTGGTGAGGCGCGTCAACTCGCTCTTGCAGCTTAGTCGCGAAAGCCACGGCGGAAGCCTCGTCATGAAAACTGAACGTCATGCCGCAGGCATGGACCAGCCATACAGGTTTGTCCTGCACGGTGGCCTGCTCGATCAGTAGCTCCACTTGGCTCTCCCGATTTCCGGAGAAGCACGCTCGAATCGATTTGAGTGTAGCCAGCAAGTTGAATATCGCCGTTTGCATCAGCGGACGGGCTGAAACTGCGCAGGTAGGGTGCGCCATGCGCACGAGCGGATTGCCAGGGCACCGAAACGCTGGGCAATTACTTAAGGGGATTACCGGGCCTTCTGAGGATCCAGAACCAGCGTAATGGTGCCGTCCGTACTCGACGCCACATACGGATCAAGCGCCGGGAACCGGTCAGCGGCCTTCTCCACCAGAAACTCTCCGGCAAGCAGGATCCGCTCGCGAGTGGGGTTTGCCAGCACGATGCTCTCTCTTGCCCAGCCATTGGCTTCAAGCGCGGTGGCGGCTCGCTCGACCAGATCGGCCAACACGGCCAAGGTTTCTCGATCCACTGCTCACCTCACCCGGAACAACCGGCTCCGGGAGCCAAACGTCGCTTCTGTAGGATGTGGCGGCTATCGACCGCGAACATCTATCTGTCCGGCTGGCGGGCTACTGGCCTGAAGTCACTTCGCAAGCGTGTCCCTGGCAATCGAAAGCCATTGCCAGGGGGCGGACTGGCCCGCCTACTTCTGCTTGCTGCCCCTGATGTTGCCGACAACCCCGCCGGCGACGGCGCCAACCGCTGCGCCGGTCCATCCACTGCCACCGGCGATGGCGGCAATACCGGCACCGGCCGCGGCACCGATAGCCGCGCCGCTCAAGGTTCCCTGTTGCTGGGAAGACATCGAAGTGCAGCCGATCACACCCACTGCGGTGAGGACTGCGGCAAACGTAAGCAACCGCTTCATGTTCATCTCCGCTACTTGTTCTTCTCAAGACCGGGCACGACCATCTCGAACCAGATGGTCTCCAGGACGGGCCGATTCACACGGTCAGGATGGGCGGCGTACCACTGGTTCAGCCCTTCGCGCACAGTATCGAGCGTGTGCCCCTTCAGGCCCCTGCCGAAACGCGGAATCAGGCTCTGCTCATCGGTCGGCGGCTTCGAGGCGTGGTAGGCCGCTTCCACCTCGAAGGCGTTGGCGATGCCGATGAGATAGACCTTCTTGAGCTCCTCCGTTGACCGCATCCATTGCTCACCGGTGATCATGGGCACCTGATCGGCACGGGCGATGCCGGATGCCGCCGCCAGGGTCAGGCATGCCGCCAACGCCAGCATGCCCAATCGCAATGTTCTCATCGTCTCCCCTCCTCGCCAGGCTGAACCACGACGCCACATCTATCGGTGCAGAGTAGACCCTCCCGTTTGGGCCAGCAAAAGCGCGCAGACCGCCGTGGCTGTATGGAGAATTTGCTTGCGATCTGCACCTATCGGTGACTTCTCCCCGGCCCTAGCATCGATCGCTCCGAACAGGCAGGACCGTGCGATGAACGAGATTCCCGGGGATATCGACTTTTCAGGATTGAAGGCGCGTCGGCTGGAGCTGAGTGACCTTGAGATGATCTGCGTACATCGCGAAGCCATGTTCCTCGAAGCCGGAGGCGTTCCGTCGGAGTTGCGGGTGATGACCGAGCACTTCCGGCCCTGGCTGCGTCAGCGGCTGACCGATGGCCGTTATTACGGCTTTGCCCTGCAGGACGGAGGGCAGTCTGTGGCGGCAATAGGCCTCATGAGCATCGAATGGCCTCCGCACCCGTCCCATCCGAGCCTGGACCAGCGCGGCTATGTACTGAATGTGTTCGTCGAGCCGGCCTATCGGCGCCGGGGCCTGGCGTCGGCGCTCATGAAGTTGGCCGAAGCCGAGTTTGCACAGCGCGGGGTGAGCTTTGCCGTGCTGCACGCGACCCAGGCCGGCAGGCCGGTATATGAAGAGTTGGGCTGGGCGGCCACCGCTGAAATGTCCAAGGCCATCGGCTGACCCGAACGGCCGGCAGATTTCGCGAAGCACACGATCCCCAACATCAGGCAGCGCCAATCGTCGCCACGCGTGCTGAATGTGGCGCCCCTGCACCGCAAGGTGTCGGGCGCGGATAACCGATAACCGGGGCTACACTCTAGAGTGCAATGCATGTTGTTCCCCTAGCTGCCATGGCGTCCCGTGTCGCTGTGGCAGCGTTTTTAGGAGGATGCCCATGCATGCCCTCTCCGAAACTGACCGCCATTTCATTTCCGCCGTCCATGCGCTGATGCGTGAATACAGCATCAGTCGATCGCAGCTGCTCGCCATGCTGGATCGAAACACCCGGCGAGCGGTGCCAGGCCCGACGCCCCAGCCCCTGCGGACCTATCTCAATCCGCACACGCGACAGTCCATACAGGTGCGCGTGGGCCGCAACCTGACCTACCGGGCCTGGGTGGCCGAGTACGGCGAGGAAATCGTCGCAACCTGGCAGATCGAGCCAATCAGAAGCCGCAAGAGGAAGACCGAACGCCCCGCCAGGTAACCTCCCCGACTCGCCACCTGTAGGGTGCGCCACGCGCACCGCCTCGGCGATCGACTCCGGCATGGCACGGTTCCGATCGAAGCCGCAGCGCCCCCCTCACTTCCGATTCAGGCCAGGCACTCCGGGTCCAGGCTGTAACTGCCCACGCGGCAAACTGGTCCTTGCATCAGGACGTCGAAGTCGTCATCCAGGACGATCTGGATCATCCCGCCTGGCATATGAACATCGACCTTGGGATCTACCAGCCCAAGCCGCCGGCTGACCGCCGCCGCCGCGCAACTGCTGGTACCCGAGGACTGCGTATAACCGACCCCGCGCTCCCAGATGCGCACCTCCAGATTGTTGCGGTCGATCACCTGGACGAACTGCACATTGGTGCGGTTCGGAAAGTGTTCGAGATGCTCGATGATCGGGCCAAGCGAGCGCGCGATAAGCTCATCGGGCTGCTCGACGAAGATCACACAGTGAGGATTTCCCATGGAGACCGGATTCAGCCGAAGGGCACGCCCCTCGACGGTCAACT
This sequence comes from Pseudomonas sp. BN515, assembly GCF_029873155.1. NCBI lineage: Bacteria > Pseudomonadati > Pseudomonadota > Gammaproteobacteria > Pseudomonadales > Pseudomonadaceae > Pseudomonas > Pseudomonas sp. BN515. Next base: position 36,760 of record NZ_SSOH01000078.1, read on the forward strand.
CCGGCAGGTCCCTGTCGGGAAACTGTGCACGCCCCATGCGAATGGCGACACTCCGGCCTTCGTCCAGCACCTGGCAAGACACCACGCCGCCGGCCGTACGCACCTGGAACTCCCCGGCTGATACATGGCCGCGATCCCAGAGGTAGCGACAGAAGATTCGCAGCCCATTGCCGCTTTTCTCAGCCAGGGAGCCATCGGTGTTGTAGATGAGCACGGCGGGCATTTCGGCCGGCGCGAGCACTGGCACGAGAATACCGTCGGATCCCAACCCCCTGTGCCGGTCACAGGTCCTTGAGATTTGCGCCGAAGTAAGGTCGAAGGGCAGCTCTCCCGTGTAGACCAGGTAATCGTTGCTCGCAGCGTGATACTTGATGAAATCCATAGCGACTGAGGCTTCCGTTCTCAAAGTTCAACGAGATTAGGCAAGCCGGATTCCGCTAACAAGCGTCATTCCCACGAGACCCGAAGGACTCCGACAGCCCTGCTCCGTCGAAGTCCATCCGCCCGCTTACCTCGGTGCCTCAACCCGCCCGGCTGCTCATCATCCGCCGGTACTGCCGCGCACGATGAAGGGTGCTCCACTGCTCCTGCAGCAACGTCCGCAGCGGCGAGGCGTTCGGCTGCGGATGCGTGCCATCGGCCAGGCGACGCATCTGGTGCTTCACCAGGGACATATAGGCCAGCGCAGCGAGGGCCTTGCGCTTCCAGCGGATCGACGGCAATTCCGCGCTCGCCTTTTTATTGCCCGCCTTCCAGAGGTTCGGCAGCGCCGGATTGACCGCCAGGGCGGTAGCGATGCCTGCCATGGCAACACCGCCCGAGAGCACCTGCTCCACCACTGGCAGGCGGCGGATGCCGCCAGTGACCATCACCGGCATGCGCGCGACGGCGGCGATCTCCTCGGCAAACTCCAGGAAGTAGGCTTCGCGGGCCAGGGTACGGCCATCACGTGCATCACCCTGCATGGCCGGCACCTCGTAACTGCCACCGGAAAGCTCCACCAGGTCCACGGAAAGCTCATTAAGCCAGAGCACGACCTGGCGCGCGTCATTCGTCTCGAAGCCACCGCGCTGGAAGTCTGCCGAGTTCAGCTTCACGGCAACGCAGAAACTCGGCGACACCTGGGCGCGTACGGCCTTCACCACTTCCAGTAGCAGGCGTGCGCGGTTCTCGATGGAGCCGCCCCAGCGGTCCTTGCGGCGATTGCTCAGGGGCGACAGAAACTGGCTCAGCAGATAGCCGTGTGCGGCGTGCACCTGCACGCCGCTGAAGCCGGCCTGTTCGGCCAACACCGCCGTGCGGGCGAAACGCTGGATCAGCTCGCCGATCTCGTCCTCACTCAGTGCCCGGGGCACCGGGAACATCTTCGAGAACCCGCCCATATCCAGTGCCACGGCGGAGGGAGCGACGGTGGGTTGGCCGAGATTGGCCTGCATCTGCCGGCCGGGGTGGTTGATCTGCATCCAGAACTGCGCGCCCTGCGCTCGGCCGATTCGTGCCCAATCGCGGAAGCGCTCCAACCGCTGGCCCTCCTCCAACACCACACCACCGGGACCGGTCATGGCGCGGGCATCCACCATCACATTGCCGGTCAGCAGCAGCCCGGCGCCGCCCTCGGCCCAGGCCTGGTAGAGACGCAGCAACTGGTCAGATGGGGTCTGGTCCTGGTTGGCGAGATTCTCCTCCATCGCCGCCTTGGCGATGCGGTTGGGAATGACGGCACCATTGGGCAACTGCAGGGGCTGGAAGGGCGACATGGGGCTCTCCGGAAGGTTGGCGCCGTGCGTCGGATTGCGGGTTGCAGGACGACGGCGAGGTTGGGTTACGGAGAGCCTAAGGTTAAAGTCAACCTTAAGGTCAATAGAGGAGTTTCATTAAATGAAGATCGGCGAACTCGCCCGCCGCAGTGGCCTGACCGCGTCGCGCATCCGGTTCTACGAAGCCAGTGGCCTGATCAGCGCCCAGCGCCTGGGCAACGGCTATCGCGATTACTCCGAGGAGGCCTTGCACACGCTGGAAGTCATTACCTGCGGGCAGCAGGCCGGTTTCAGCCTTGAGGAAATGCGCAACCTCATGCCCGCTCCGAACGAGCCTGGCGGTCACCATGATCGCCTGCTGGAAAGCCTTCGCCGCAAGGTCGTCGAAATCGACGCCCTGCAGGAGCGCCTGACGCAAAACCGCGAGCAATTGCTGGCCCTCATCGCCGATATCGAAGGCAAGCCCGAGGGAATGGGCTGCGAGGAAAACGCCCAGCGCGTGCTCGCCGGGATGCGGGAGCGCAGAGGGAATGCAGCCAATGGCTGATCGCCGGTGCGCGCGGCGCACCCTACCCGTCTCTGCGTGCCAGGGGCTTTGGGCGTGACCGCATTCGAGAGGTAATCCGGGAGCACTTCCCTGCGACGAAACTGGCCACGACGACGTAGCAACGTAGGATGGGTCGGGCGGCGTTCCGCGAGCCTGCGACACCCATGCTGTTCGTTGGGGCACGCTCCTCCACATCCTAAGGACGTCATCCTGATACCCGGGCAACGCAATCGTCACAAGCAGAGCCGGTGGTTCATGACCACGTCTTCAGGACGTGGTTTTCCAAGTTCAGATGAATTTCCTTCTTTTTTCTCAGGGTAAGGAATAAACCGGCTCGCGGGCCGTCTCTCCCCCCGCAGTCACAGGTCCCCAGCCTCGCTACGGACCCGTCCGCCACAGCTTCACGCACTCAAACCCATTGGCGATAGCCGGATCGCCACCCTGACGAGAGAGACTCGCCATGCTGAAGAAGATGCTGGTTCCTGCCATTGCCCTGAGCCTTTGCGGCCTGTCCCATGTGGTGCTGGCCGACGCGCCGACCAAGGCAGTTGCCACCGCCCTTGGCCCGACCCTGGCCGATGAGCAGGGCATGACGCTCTACACCTTCGACAAGGACGCCGATGGCAAGTCCGTCTGCAATGACCAGTGCGCCAAGAACTGGCCGCCCTTCATGGCTCCGGCCAATGCGAAAGAAGGGAACGGCTACAGCGTCGTGGTACGCCAGGATGGCCGCCGCCAGTGGGCCTATCAGGGCAAGCCGCTCTATACCTGGGCCAAAGACACCAAGCCCGGTGACACCACAGGTGATAGCGTGAATCAGGTCTGGCATGTAGCCAAGCCCTGATTGAGCTGACGTATGTGGGGGCGAACGTCCTAGGGCAGCCCTTCGTGCTGCTCAGCGATTGAAATCGCCCCCACAACGTCAGGCTCCACCCACGAACTCTGTGGGTTCAGTTGTAATCCAGCACGTAGGTCAGCGCTGCGTCCGCCTTGCCAGTCTTGAGTGGAGCGTCAGTCCGAACGTACTGGGCGCTTCCTTCAAAACGATAGAGGTGCCCCTCTGCATCTTCCCCGATCAATCCGAGCGGATATGTGCGACCAGAACTGAACTGCAAAGGATTGTCCTGGGCGTCCTTCAGGGCCAGCGCCACACCACTTGCTTGGTCGGCACCAGTCTGGATGTTGAGTAGCCCGGTCCCTGGCGATTTACCTTCGAAATACGCCCGGACCAAATGGTTCGGGCGCTTCAATCCCTTGCAGCGGACATCAAAGGAGAAGGACTTGACGGGCGCCCGCCCCGCTCTCAGGTCCTTGCCCAGCACCTCACCCATATCGACGGTGTCTACAGGTTTTGCTGGCTCGCAACTGGCGTACATGGCTTCGTTGATGACCGTGGCGCTCCCAGCGCCTCGCCAGGTCAGGCGACTCCAGGTGCCTCCGGTATATGCGGAGCTGGACAGGGATATACCAAAATCAAGGAGTATCGTCCCTGATCCCACTCGTTGCCCCACGCGAACGAGCTCCAGTTGGAAGCTATTGCGAGGTCTGTAGGCGCCATAGCCGTTGTTGTCATGGCTAGGCACATAGCCACTACTGTTCGATCCACCCGTGGATCCGTAACTGTAGATTCTCAGGCCGATCCCTTCGATACCGCTTTCAAATACGTTGGAATAGCCCGCTACTAACTTGGCGCGATAAAGCGCGTACTTCTGAGAATTCGGTGCGATTGTGCAGGTTATCACTCCCATGAATGAACCGGCGTCGCTGCGAAGTGCTCTTGTCAACATGGTGCCCCCGACCGGCACTCGCTCGTCGATGAGTAATACCGGGTCAGGCAGTTCCAACGTGAAGCTCGTGGACGGCGGACGGTCCCATTTGCAGAAGTCTTTAGAAACAGCAGCTTTGGCTAGTGCTGGGAAGAAACAGACCAGAAATAGCGCCACTCTGACCGGCCCTTGGTGTATCCAGGTTGTGTTGATGCTCAAGGCGTTTAACCTCCTTCAGGGTTGGAAATGCGAGATAGGGAAATCACTGGGGCCTTCCTCCTCAATCTCCACCAGGCGCCCTACTCCAGGTCGGATCACCCCGCAGATGCGGGTCATCAGTTGCGGCCATGAACAGGGGCAGGTCCCTGCGGGCGATCCAGATTTCCCCTTGCCACTTCACCACCCCAATGCGCTGGTTGGCCCAGGTCATCAACGCCCGCTGGGGCGAGGCATCCGCGACGCGGTGATAGTCATGCAGCGTCGGTACCAGCACTTCACTCACCCATTGGCTGATCACCCGATGCTCCGGGTGGCCGAATCGGTACAGCGCCTTGTAGGCCCCGGCATCGCTGATCACCTCCACTTCTTCACGTAGGCCGCTGGCGTACTGCAACAGCACAGTGCGCTTCTGGTGCGGGTCCATGCGATTGGGCAAACGGTCAGGGCGCTGGGCGCCAATGAGGCGGGCGAAGTCCTGGGCGACGAACCAGGGTTGGTTATCGATCATCACGGCGCGTAGTTGGTGGGAATGGCGTTGGAAAACGACGGGGATATATGCGTCTTGCATGGTGAGGCTCCACTTCGTTCCTGAAGAATCCCGCCGTCAATGAAAGGAGGCGGATCGCGTGGGGTTAGCGAACCGGCTAGATAGGACCCGGCAGACCCAAGGGTCTCCCCACACGATCCGCCATAAAGCGATGCAGTCCAGAACTGCAAAGGTGCCGGCGACTGCAAAGGCCAGGTGCCCTCTACAGTCACGTGCGGCGCGATCACGCATCTCATCGGGTCGTCAAACCCGGTCACGACTAACCGTGACGGCGGGCACTCTATCCATCGCGTTTGTAGGCGCTCAAGGTTAAAGGCGCGTAGGAACGCTGGCTGTCGGCAGCGCGACTCTTCGCAGGACGAAAGCTGTAGGAAAAGTCTTAGGAAAAACTGGACGGCTTTCCTGTAGGGGCGAATTCATTCGCCAAGCAGGACGCAGTCCTGCCGTAGGTTGGTCCGAGGAACGAGGCCCAACATTGCGGTGTTGAGCATTGGCTACCGAGGGTCGGTGGATGAAAAAGCGTCATCCACCCTACGGGCCGGCTTCGCCGGCCAATCGCGATTGAAATCGCCCCCACAACAACTCCCCACGCAGGGTATTCCTGTGGGGGCGAATTCATTCGCCAAACAGGACACAGTCCTGCCGTAGGTTGGTCCGAGGATCGAGGCCCAACGTTGCGGTGTTGAGCCTTGGCTACCGAGGATTGGTGGATGAAAAAAGCGCCATCCACCCCACGCCTGAGCATTGCCCTGCTCCACTGCAACACTCACCCGCCCTCACCCCAACCCTCTCCCAAAGGGAGAGGGGGCTGTCCGTGCATTGGCTGATCCCTGCACACATCCTGTAGGGGCGAATTCATTCGCCAAGCAGGACACCGTCCTGCCGTAGGTTGGTCCGAGGAACGAGGCCCAACGGAGCGGAGCTCTTCGCGAGCAGAGCTCGCTCCTACAGTTATTCCGCCACCCAAAAAAATGCCCTCCGAAGAGGGCATTTTGCTTGTACGTGGTATCAGCTTGGCTGTTTGACGTAACGGGCCAGCTGCTGGTCGCGGCTCATCACATCCAGGGTGTTGGCGAGCACCTGATCACCGGTCGCGTCCGGGGTGGCGAAGATGTTGGAGAAATTGGCCTGTGTGACCTGGGCGAAGTGGGCACGGTCACCCTGTTCGATACCCAGCAGCGTGGCATAGGCATCCAGCGCCTCGCCCTGGCCCTGGGCCATGTCTTCGGCGATGTTGTCGAGCATGCCGTTCATGGCGAACAGCGAGCGGCCGCCGTAGCGGATGGTCACGCTGGAGTCGCAGCCATTGGTACCGGAGGTCAGGCCGAAGGTGGCGTTGCCCGAGGTGCCGTTAGTGGTGGTGGCCAGCAGGTGCGGGGCCAGGCCACGCTGGCCGTCGAACACCATGTTGCCCCAGCCGCAGCCACCGCCCTTGCCCTCGGCGGCTTGCGCCATCACACCAACGGTGCCGAGAAGTCCGAAGATCAGCGCTTTACCCATCAGTTTTTTGGTCATTTCCTTTGTTCCTTGGTCTTTGCAGAGGCTTGTTATAGACGCATGACAACTCGTTCGACTGCACCACTGGACGACACGCGAACTCCCTGAATATGTAGGCGACGAACCTGCGACTTTCAAACCACAGCGCGAAAAGTCCTCCGCCTGCATCACTGTTGCTGCTGCCAATACGGCTCGATCACCTGCAGGCGCGGATCGTCCGGCGCCGCTTCACGCATGCGTTTGACGTAACCGAACGCCGCGCTTCGCTCGCCGTCCACGGCATGCAGGTAGATCAGCCAATAGAGCAGGTCGGGATCATTCGGGGACCGCTCCAGCCCGCTGCGCAGTGCAGCCAGCAGCCCCTGGTAGTAGCGGATGCGCGAGTTGCCGGGCAGTTCGACCGCAGCCTTTTCCATCCAGTTCAGCGCTTCCTCCGCCCTGCCCCGTTCCACCAGAAACAGGGCGAGCATGTAGGCCAGGTTGCCGTGAGCGGCGGCCGGCATCACCGCCAGATTGAGGCGCCCGCCAACAGATCGGCCATTCCCATCGGACGCACTCCGACCCTGCAACATGAAGGCGTGCATGATCGAAGTGCCGGGGCTGCCGCAGACACCTGGCCTACGGCCTGATCCAGACCTTGCCCGGTCGGAGGGGCGATGGATCAGTGAAAAATCTGGCCGAGGCTGACGAGCGGAACACCATTCGCGTAGCTGGGGCGCGTTGGCGGTTGCTCGCCGAGCAATGCGATCAGTAACAGGATGCCCAGCAGGGTGGGCGTGAGCAGGTAAGCGAGATGGTCACGCATATGGACCTCCATCCGGGGCGGCCGGATTGATTGATTTCTTGTTGTAGGTGGCCCAAGTGTGCAGAGGACGATTCCGGAGAAATTGTCATTTCACGTCAGGAACTTTGCATATCGTGCCAATGGATAGCCAACCGTCGGGCCGGGTCAGTCAACAGGCCTGGAGTCGAACCGGATTCCAACGTCCGGCAAGCGGCTTCTGCCGGCGATCCGCTTTTACGGGCCGACGCAGGAGATGAACGAAAAGACCTTCAAGTTGCCAGACTTCGAGTTGGCTGACTGACTAAGCCCGCCGGCGATCCAGCACCAGGTTGATGGTTCCATCCGCATTGGATGAAACATAAGGATCAAGCGCCGGAAAACTTTCCGCCGCACGCTCCAGGAGGAACTCCCCGGCGTGCTGGATGCGCTCGCGGGTCGGGTTGGGGAGCCGGATGCTGACTCTCGCGAAGCCGTTGGCCAGCACATCCAGTGCCGCTTGCTCGAACAAATCTTCCAGCAGTTCCAAGGGCTCAAATCCCTACCTTCCCGCCATATTCAATAGCCTAAACCACTGAAATTCCTAGAGTTTAAGGGGTTTTTGCTTTTTTGGATTCGCATCAGAGTGTCGAAAAACCAGTGCGGTTTGCTCAGTCGCTTCACTCAGGTAGGCCAGAGCCCGGGGGATAACGGGCTTGGTCTTCATGCCTTGGCGTTCCCCGTGAGTCAGGGCGTACGCAGCTTTGCAGCCATGTCTCGCATGACGCCATGAACAATTCGGCGCAGCAGGTATCTCTCTCCGGCAAGGAAGTGCTCTGGCAGGCTCTGCAGGAGATGATCGGCAGCTTCCAGGGTCGCTTTCACAAGCTCATCCATCAGCTTGGCGGCAATCCTGTTCGGTAGTCCGAGGTGGCTGCCCATGAAGAGCACGTGCTCCCTGGTCACTTCGGCGTGGGTTCGCATGCCTTCCACCTTCCATACCAGCTCAGCATCCAGCCAGGGGGCCGATTCCTTGCTTGCGGTATATATCGCTGTGCAGAGCAGGTCGTAGTGAGGCGTAAGGTCAACGCCGTCCGATGTGACGTAAAAAGAGAGGTTCTTCAGGTGGGCGTCGTTGTTGCCGACCAGGATGTTGAAAACCAGCCAATTGAATAGCTGGATTCGTGCTTCGGCTTTCCGGCGACAGAGACTGACGATGTGTTGAAGCGTCGTCATCGAGGCCTGTTGGTATTTGAACTGGCGATCCAGCCCCAGCAACTGGCAACCGTCCAGGACATGCAGGCGTTTCAGTTGGCCGTCGACTACTTGCCTGTCAAAACGCTCAATCAGATAAACCGGCTCCGGGACGCGGTGAAGATCTACGGGGGCAGCATTCAGCCTGGCCATTCGGGCGACAGACATAACGAACCATTCATTGGCCACGCTGTTGTCGTACTGGGCTGTTTCCGGGTGGTTCGGCTTGAGGATGTGAGTTGATGGCCGGCTGCCGATTGGCTCGTACAACACGCCGTCCAGGACCACGACAGGCAACTTGTGTTGGGCGCCTGCCAGCGACATTCGCTTGGGTGCTCCGGTGGTCAGCGATACCCGGGGGAGGTTCCTGATTCGCTGGCTGAGCACGTCGTCAGGGAGCGGCTGGAGCCCGCCATCGGGTATTGGTTCAAATCCTGGCAGAAGCGTGATGGCTCCCGCCGATTCAGCACCGTAGTAACCCAGGAGTCCAAAGGCATCTGCAAACTCGATTTTCGCGTCACTGGCCAGCAACTGACGGGCCTGCTCTTCCGGCAGCAAGTTGTCGAAGAACCATTGAACAGGACGTTCCGTAGAGCCATCCACGACTCGCCCTGCAGAGCGGGGAAGAGTGGGTGAAAGATCGAAGGATCGGGGGTTATTCAGCCAGTCAGATGAATACTCGAGCACCCATACACCGTTCTGGTCAATCAGGCTGCCGACATGCTCGTTGTTTATGGTGACTTCCAACTGCCTCATGGCTTCGGCACGTCCAGATAGACCCGAATGCCCAGCTCATCCAGCAGTTGCAGCACACTCCCGAGGGAGACTGTTGGCTTGCCCTTTTCGATATCGCGCAGGTGCACGTGGCTTTTACCAATCAGCATTGCCATGTCCTCCTGGCGAATGTGCTGCTTTTTCCGTGCCTCGCGAACGACCTTTCCAAGATCTTCCGGTGTGCGAACAGGGGCGTACGAGTGCTGATCCATTTGGGTTATCCGTTTCGAAGCTATGGTTTCGATTGTAGGAGGGAGTAAGGCGCAGTCAAGCCAAATCGAAACTATGGTTTCACTTCTGGAGAGCAACACTTCTTTTCTGTGTAAAACGAAACTATGGTTTCTATTCTGATATTTAGCAGTGTGCTTCAGGCGGTTATCGAAACTATGGTTTCGATTGTTGGCTAGCCCTACGAGAGCGACGAGAGTGTCGAAATCACAGGCACGAACTGTCGAAGATCGACACCGGCTTATAGCTGGAAACCCTGAACTGAGCAGGGTTGCGACGTACTGAGCCAACCCTCGGGATGATTCTACAACTGCCCATCGGACGCTGGGTGCGGAGACCTGATTCCAGCCCGGAAATACCCCCCAGTTTCGGGGGAGAAAGCCGAAATGCCGCACTGGCCAATATCCAGCGCAGCGCGGCGCCATGAAACCATTTGAGCCCCTTACACTGGCTGGACAGGCCCCTCATTCCATCAGGAGACCAGCATTGCAACCCGTGACACCCATCCGGCGGGCAACTGTGGCGGACGCCGACGCCATCACTGCGTTGGTCAGCGAGGCCTACTCCCCGTACATCGCCAGGATCGGAAAAAAGCCCGGCCCGATGCTTGATGACTATCGACAACTCATCGCGGACGCCGACGTTTATGTCGCTTCCTTGGATTCGGTAGTGGCTGGCGTGTTGGTGATGTGCAAGGAAGGGGACGAAATGCTGCTGGCCAACGTTGCCGTACTGCCTCGTTTCAAAGGCCAGGGCATCGGGAAATGGCTGATGGCGTTCTGTGAGGAACTCGCGCGGCAGGCCGGATGCGCTGCTGTTCGCCTCTACACCCATGAGCGGATGACCGAGAACATCGAGATCTACAAAAAGCTCGGTTATTTGGAAACCCACCGGGCGGTGGAGGACGGTTTCGCTCGGGTGTTCATGCGCAAATCGATCTTGAGCCCCGCTGGTAACCCCCTTTGAATCACCTTCCGCGAGGGAGAGGAGCTCTGTAGGGGCGAATTCATTCGCCAGGCAGGACGCAGTCCTGCCGTAGGTTGGTCCGAGGAACGAGGCCCAACAGGTCCGAGCAGGGATCGATTTCCGTCACCGGGCGAGACGGGCCACCTAGCTGGACGCGAACACGATGATCGGCCCGCACACCGCCAGCAGCACGTTGGAAATGGCGTAGCAGACGGTGAAGCCAACCACCGGGGTGTTGCTGCCGGACAGCTCGATGATCTTGTTCATCGAGGCTGCTTCGGTCTGTGCGCCGGCCAGCGCGCCGAACAGGATCATCGGGTGCAGCCGCAGCACATAACGGCCGAAGTACAGCGCCACCACCAGCACCCCACCGCCAATTCCCAGCTCGATGGGGATCATCCCGATATGGGTCGAGAGCATGCCCAGCAGCACCCCGAGGGCGATGGCCAGGAACACGGCAATTTCCGGGTTCGAGCGCAGGGCACCCAGCAGGAAGTCGATCACTGATCACCCTCCCCCTGATCCAGCGACTTGGCCGGCGCCGCGTACCAGTTCTCCCTGGGCACCAGCTTCTCGTGGGCCGGGTCGCCCAGGTAGTGCGGCGACATGATCTGCACGCCGTACTCGTTGAACACGTCCTGGATATTGGCGTGCAGCATGGTCAGCAGTTCGGCACGCGGTCTCGGTTCGCTGGGCACGGCCTGGGCCACCAGGCGGTACTCGGGGTAGAAGTCCGACAGCGCGGTCTGGAACACCTGGGGCCGGGGCAATTGCAGGATGCCGGGCGTACGCTGGGCAGCTTCCAGCAGCATGGCCTCCACCTGGCGCCAGGGTGTGTCGTAGCCGATGGTCACGGTGGTATCCACCACGTAGCCCGCGCCCTGCACCACGCGGGAATAGTTGCGCGTCACAGAGCCCGTAATCATGGAATTGGGAATAGTCAGCACCTCACCCAGGCCGGTGCGGATGCTGGTGGTGAACATGCCGAGCTCAGTGACTGTGCCTTCGTTGTCGCCGATGCGCACGTACTCGCCCGGCCGCAGGGTGCGGGTGTAGGTGAGGATCAGCCCGGCGGCGGCCTGCCCCACCACGCTGGACGCTCCCAGGGAAATCATCAGGCCGATCAGCACCGACAGGCCCTTGAAAGCCTCGGTGCCGGCACCGGGCAGGTACGGGTAGGCCATGGCCAGGGCGAACAGCCAGATGGCCAGGGACGTCAGCCGGGTGGTGGGCTGCAGTGTTTCATCGTTGAGCCACTTGATGGTGCCAGGCCGGGAAAGCCGCTCCAGCAACCGCTTGCCGAAGGCGCTGACACCCCGCGCGATGAAGAAGATCAGCAGCGCAATGATGAGGCCAGGGATGGCGCTGACCACCGCATCGAGCAGGTAGCGCACCAGCTCGATCAGGTACTCGTTGAGGCTCTCGCCCCAGGGCCGGGTATAGGGGAAACGCTGCAGCACGAAGCTCAGCCATTCATAGGTGAGCAGCAACACCACGGACCAATACAGCAAGGCCAGCAGCCGCCGCACCACCGGGAACAGGTTGCTGGAGTCCACCAGTTGCGTCTGGCCGATCTTCAGCGCGCTGGTGTGCTTGCGCATGCGCTTGGGCAGCCAGGCCAGGGCTTTCTGGTGGACCCGCGTCAGCAGCCGCAGCAGCCCCAGATAGAGCAAGGTGGCCAGCGCCGAGTAGCCACCGGCGGTGAGCAGGAAGCGCAGGCTGCGAGCCTCGGCGGACTCCGCCACCACTTGCCGCAATCGCTGCGCCGCGTCTTCGGCGGATTCGCGCACATCGCCCGCGGTCGCGTCGACGTCCTTTGGCGAGACAATGAAGGCACGGCGGTCGCCCAGCAGCACCAGGTAGCTGTCCTGGATGGTATCCAGCCCGACCTTGGGCTCCTCGGTGCCGTCGAGCATTTCGCCAATCACCGCGCGGGCACGGCTGGCGCGGGCCTCGGGCGACTCGCCGAGGATGGTGCCGCGAAAGACGAAGATGCTGCGATTGGCGATCTTCAGTTCGACGGGGGCCGCGGCTACCGTAGCGGCCTCCTCCTCTGCTGCCTGTGCAACGACGCCGAGCGCCATCGAAAGAACCCAGAGAATCGTGGCGCCCCACCAGTAGATCCGTTTACCCATGCATCGTGCTCCAGCCAATCGCTTCGGTGTCTACCGGGCCCGCGCTGTGCATGCAGCAGGCTCCCGGCCAGATGCAGCCTAGACCAGTTCGATGCGGGAAACCGGGCGGATGCCTGCCGACGGAAGATGATGACGTGCAGGTCTTCAACAACTCCTGATGCCGACGTTTGCAGACCTGAGCTCAGTAGGATTTTTCTGACGCCAGAAACGCACCCAGGAAATTCCCAGCTCGTCACAGAAATCTCTCAGAAGCCCCGCAACAGGCGTACTTTCCGGTCAAAGGAGCGACAAGTGGGCTGGATTTTCGGCTATCTCGTGGATAGGCTCAGGGTCAGAAATTTCTGACAGAGAATGGAGTTCTGTCAGCAACACCGGATCTTCTGGACGAACCCGACACACACACAAGCGCCCTCCCCTGACTGCAGCCCTGCGGCTCTTTCGGGGCCGGGAAGAACGTGGCTCGGGTTCACCGCAGATTGAACAAAGACCTTGTCCGGCACTTCCGGGCAGGACGTCGGTAGCACCGAAATTTCAACTGCTATGACCTGCCGAGCGCGGCAGGTCCCTTGGTGAACATATGGATATCGATACCAAGTCCGGCGCGCGCGTGCCGCCCGTATTCAAACCCCAGCGCCGCGCCATGGCCCTGGAACCGCGCATTCTGTTCGACGGTGCCGCCGCGGCAGCGGTCGACCAGCAGCACCAGGACAGCGGTGACGCCGGCAAGGCCACCACTGACCACGCCACCCCCAACGATGCCCGCAGCGAATCGGGCCAGCAGCAGTCCGCCAGCCGGCACCTGCTGGTGCTGGACAGCCGCATCGAAGGCCGCGAGCAACTGACCGCGCAGCTCCCCGGCAATGTCGACGTGCTGGTAGTGGAGGCCAATCAGGACGGTCTGGCGGCCATCTCCGCCGCTCTCGCGAAACTCGGCCAGGTCGACTCCATCCAGATCTTGTCCCACGGCGCGTCCGGCGAGTTCACCCTCGGCAAGACAACCCTCACTGCAGACAACATCGAGCAGTTCGCCCAGCCCCTCAGCCAGTGGAGCCAGTCCCTCAGCGAAGGGGCCGACATCCAGCTCTACGGTTGCAAGGTGGGTGAAGGCAGCGCCGGGCGTACCCTGGTCAACGAACTGGCGCGCTGGACCGGCGCCGATGTCGCGGCCTCCAGCGACAACACCGGCAGCACCCGCGCAGGCGGCGACTGGGACCTGGAAGTCACCAGCGGCGACATCGACAAGCCCATTGCCCTCGCCGCCACCGCCACGGCTGCCTACGACCGCCTGCTGGCCGCCGGCCCCAGCACCACCCTCACCGGCGGCGCGGATGTGCTGCTGGGCGACACCTTCACCTTCGACGTCACCTTCACCAACATCAGCACCGACACCGGCTACGCGCCCTTCATCGACCTGTTCTTCCCCGCCACCGGCAAGGATGGCGCAGGCGCAGAGATAGACGACGGCGTCACCTTCGTCTCCGCCACCTACCTCGGGCAGAACCTCACGACCCATGTCCTGACCTTCGACGCCAACGGCCGGGCCAGCCACCCGCTGGCGGTGGGCACCGACGGCAAACCGCTGGTCATCAATGCGGCCGACTTCGGCATGCGCGCCGGCGACCAGATGGTGGTGGTCGAACTTCCGTTCGCCAGCGTCACCCAGGGCCAGCCGCCCATCACCGTGCAGGTGACGGCTTCGCTGAGTGACCTGGCGGATACGGATTTTTCCTTCTCCGGGACGACGCCGGACCTCACCATCCGTGCCCGTAGCGGCTTCCAGTACGGCAACGACTCGCTGAACAACCCGGCCACCGACCCCAGCATCCTCGAGCCCTCGGCCAACGCCGACAGCTATGTGGTGCACCCGACGGTGCTCACCTTCGACCAGGTCATCACCACGCCCGAAGGCGAAACCGCGACCGGCCCGAACTATGGCCGCGAACTGGACGTCATCATCACCCCGGCCGACTCCCAGACCCTGACCGACGTGGTGCTGGCCCAGCCGGTTCCGGACAACGTCATAGTGACCGGCATCACGCCCGGTGCCGGCGGCACTATCACCTCGATCACCTTCCATAACGGCAGCACCGTCACCGATCCAACGTTCATCCAGCGCATCCTGGCGCAGAACAGCGACGGCGACCTCAGCAACGACCTGTACATCAGCGAATTCACCGTCCGCTATCCGACGCTGACCGGTGCCACGACCACCAGCGTGAATTTCTTCGTTCCGGAAGCCGATGCCAATGGCCTCCCGGTACTCAATGCCGCCACGGGTGACGACGTCACCATCACCTTCGGCGCTCCCACCGCTGCCGGTAGCTGGCAGCCCCTGGACCCACGCGACGCCACCAATGGCCCGATTGTCTTCGACGGAACCGGAGACGACGTCAGCTTCGTCGCCAAGTCCATCACCCTGGAGAAGCAGGTCAGCGTGCGCACCGATGTCGGCACCACCGGCCTCAGCCCGGGCGACATCCTGAACTACAACCTGAACCTCGCCCTCTCCGACTATTTCGCCTTCGGCAGGACCTTCCTGGGTGTCGGCAACTTTGCGGTTGTCGACCGCCTCGGCGACGGCCAGAACCTGATCCCCGGCACCGCCACCCTGACCATCAGCCAGAACGGCGTTACCCAGACGGTCGCCCTGCTGTCTCAAAGCATCGTCAACGCCGATGGCAGCACGTCCATCGTCTTCAATATCGGCGCCTCCCTGGCCAATGCTTTCGGCATCCGCCAGTGGCTCAACGGCGACCTGGCCTTCGATAACCTCCTGCAGGGCGCCACCCTGGCGGTGATCGCCTACCAGGCGCGCGTCGCCCAGAGCTATACGCCCCCCGCAGGCGCCCCACACAGCGAGATCAACGAGGGCGACTCCTTCGGCAACAACGCCACGGTCACCGCCACGGTGCTGTTCGACCCGAACAACCTCAGCGGCTTCGACGAGAGCGACGGCTCCAGCACCCTCAGCACCATTCCCACCAGCCAGGTGAATATCGACCTGGCCGACCTCAATGGCGGTGGCGCCCCGGCGCCTGGTACCGAGTTGCGGCCCGGCGACTCGGTCACTTTCCGCCTCAGCTATGACCTGGTCACCGGCGACTACGAGAACTTCAAACTCACCGCCTACCTGCCGCTGCCGTTGTTCGACCTGACCGGCATCGACCCCAACACCATCTGGCGCCTGGCAACCGGCAACACCAACCCGAACAGCCCCACTTCGGTCACCATCGGCCCGGGCAACTCGCTGGTATTCACCTTCGCCGATTATGTGAACCCGGGCCTCACTGGCAGCCGCATCGCCATCGACTTCACCCTGACCGTCAGCGACCAACCCTTCGCCGACCAGCGCGCCTTCAACGTGCTGGGTGAGTCGAGCCAGACCCGCACCCTGGACAAAAGCGTCCTGCTCACCACCGACGACGTAACGCTGATCGCCTCGGTGGCCGAACCGGTGCTCAACATGAGCCACGGTGTAGTGTCCGCCAGCCACGGCACGGTGACCGGCACCACCGGTACCTGGAACGCACCCGGCACCGCCGGAAGGCCCTTCAGCGGCAGCATCACCGACATTCTCGCGGTCAACGGCAACGTCACCGGCATCGATGCCAGTGACCGCCTGCGTCTGGCCACGGCCATCGAGAACCACGGCGGCGGCAACGCCTACGACGTCAGCACACGCATTACCCTGCCCCCGGGTCTGTCCTTCGTCGGCGGCAGCCTCTCCGCCGCCAACCTGCTGATCTATCGCGGCGACGGCACGCAACTGGTGGCCGGCACCCACTTCACGGTGAACAACGCCACCAACACCATCACCTTCATCGATGCTCCCGGTGTCGGCGCCTTGCTGGCCGGCCGCCCCGGCACCGCCGCCGACAACAGCGGCGCCAACGTCGTGGTGATCACCTATGACGCGCAAGTGGCGGCGAACATCGGCGCCAGTGCCACCCTGCAGACCACCGCTCAGCTCACCCACTACGCCAGCGCCGAAGGTGGGCAGAACTTCGTCCCGGCGCCGCTCTCCGACATCGCCAGCCAGCAGGTCAGCGCGCCGGTAATCAGCAAGAATTTCGCCGGTGGCAGCCTGGATAACAGCGACTCCAGCGCCACCCACACCACCGGTGCGAACCTGGTGGTCGGCGAGAGCATGCTCTACGACATCATCGTCACGCTGCCCGAAGGCACCACCCAGAACCTGCGCATCGACGACCTCATCCCGCCCGGCCTGCGTCTGGACACCGGCTTCAACGCCAACCAGGGCTACCAGCTGATCACCACGGCCGGCGGCGCACTGACCGCCAACTTCGCCGGCACCGTCACCGTCGGCAGCATTACCGCCCCAACGGGAACCCTGGGGACCGATGGCACCGATGCACGCTTTACCTTCACCGCTGCCGGTGCGGCGGGCGACAACAACACCGGCAACAACAGCTTCGTCATCCGCGTGCGCCTGGTGGCCAGCAACGTCATCGGCAACCAGGCCGGCGGCGTGCGGCAGAACGATGCCCGGTTGAGCTACAGCGACCCCGATGGCAACACGCCGAACGGCACCACGCCGCTGAATCGTGATGTGAACCTGACTGGCACCAAGCCCTCGATCACCATTCAGGAACCGACCCTGCAGCTCACCCAGCAGCTGATCACCAACCCTGGCCTGGGCTTCGACGAGGGCGACCGAGTCGACTTCAGCGTCACCATTACCAACGGCAACGCCGGCAGCGACTACGACGCCTTCGACATCGCCTTCTCCAGCCAGCTGCCCACCGAAATGGACCAGCTCACTGTGGTCAGCGCGATCTATACCGTGGGCGGGGTCAGTACCGATATCAGCGCCCGCTTCAGGCTCGACCCGACCGGTCGCACGTTGATCAACACCGGCAATGTCGACATCGCCAAGGGCGGTACCCTCGTCATCCGCGTGACCGGCGTGGTGAACGCCACCGGCGCCTCCGTGGCCGAGTTCGACAACCTCGCCAACGTCCGCTGGAGCAGCCTCAACGGCAGCAACATCAACGGCGCAGCCGACCCTGCCGGCGAACGCACCGGCCTGGACGGCCTGCTCAATAGCGGCGTACTGAACGATTACCAGCGCAGCAGCGCCCTGATCATCCCGGTGGCCCAGGCCATCCGCTTCTCGCGGGTCGGCGGCCTCTCCGATACCGCCGCGCCCAACCCGACCGATGCGGCCGTGGAGACCGTGAGCATCGGCGAGATCATCCGCTACCGTGCCGCCGTACTGGTGCCCGAAGGCAGCAACCCCAATTACCAGTTGATCGTCACCCTGGACGACGGCCTAACGGTGGATGACATCAGTACCATGCGCATCGGCTTCATTTCCGATGGCGGCCTGGTCACCAGCCTGGGCGACCTGATCATCGGCGGCACCTTGCAGATCATCGGCAACGAAAACAGCCCGGAAGCCCAGCTGATTACGCCCGACCTGTCCGGCGCGGCCCCGACCGGCGTGATCAACCCGATCTACGTGGTGCTCGACACCGACGCCAACGGCAGGCAGGTGGTGACCCTGAACCTCGGCAACCTCACCAACGGTCCCTTCGGCAACGGAAACGACGGCAACGACGACGACCTCGAAGGCGTGGTCTTCGAGTTCAACGCCCGGGTGGACAACAGCCTCGGCAACCAGAACACCAAGCAGCTTGGCGTCACGGTGCATGACCGCGTCAACGGCATTGTCCGCACCACCAGCGATACCCTGTTCGAGCGCATCGTCGAACCCGGCTTTACCAACCTGGACAAGACGGTCACCGACTTCAACGCCAATCCCGGCGGCACCCTCGGGACCGCTACCGTTACGATCGGGTTCACCTCTAACGGCAGCCTGCCGGCCTATGACGTACACCTGACCGATGGCTTCCCCACCGGCAGCAACTACAGCCTGCTGAGCATCACCATCGGCGGCACCACCTACAATCCGGGCAACCTGCCGGCCGGCGTCAGCTTCAGCACCACGGGCGGCGTGACCGTGGACATTGCGCAAATCAACTCCGGCACCAGCGTCAGCGTGGTCTACAGCGTGCAGGTGCCGAACAGCGCGACCATCGCCAGCACCGATGCCACCCTGCGCTGGAGCAGCCTGCCGGAAACCTTCACCAGTTGGGGTGGCACGGCGGTCGGCACAGACGGCACCGCGGCAGGTGAACGTACCGGCGCGGACGGCCCCGGCCCGGACGGTACGACACTGAACAACTACGTACTTCGCGAAGGCGCCGGCCTCGGCATCATCAGCGGCACCCTGTGGAACGACACGGGCACGGCCGCCACCGCCCCCAATGACCGGACGCCCGACCCCGACCCGGTTCCCGGCACACCGGCCTACGAGCTGGCCATCGCCAACCAGACCATCAACCTGATCTGGGCCGGCAAGGACGGCGTGCTCGGCAATGGCGACGACAAGACTTTCACCACGACCACCAATGCCAATGGCCGCTTCAGCTTCGGCGTGCTGCCCTCGGGGCTGTACCGCATCGATGCGCCCACTACGGTCAACAGCATCGCCCAGTTCGGTGAGCTGCGCGTACGCATCGACACCGATGGCGGCACCCTCGGCCAGGTCCGGGTGACCCTCGGCGAAGGCGCCGCGCAGCAGGCCAACTCCGGCTACGTGGAAATCAACGATGCGCCGGTCAACAGCCTGCCGGGCTTCCAGCCGGGCCTGGAGGACACGCCGCTGGCCATTCCGGGGATCAGGGTCAGCGACGTCGACGCCGAGCGCGATCCCAACGTCAACGGCCGCGCCATCCAGGTCAGCCTCGAAGTGCTGCGCGGAACCCTGTCGCTTACCGGCGCAACCACCGGGGTGACAGTCACCGGCGCCGGCACCGCGAACCTGTTGCTGGTGGGACGGATCGCCGACATCAATGCCGCCCTCGCCGGCCTTCGCTACCTCGGCAACCGGGATTTCAACGGCGTCGACTTCCTCGAAGTGGTGACCAACGACCTGGGGAACTACGGCGACTTCAATGGCAACGGCATTCCTGGCGAACTGGCCGACGCACGCACCGACAGCGACTTCCTGGTGATCCGGCTCGACCCGGTGAACGACGCGCCGCACGCGGTGAACGATAACGCCACGGCGCTGGAAGCCGGCGGCACCGCCAACATCATTGCGGGCATCAACCCGCGCGGGAATCTGCTGGACAACGATACCGATGTCGATATCGCCACCAACGGCGACCAGATCAGCGTCAGATCGGTCACCTCTCCGCTCGGCGTCGTGGTCTCGGTTCCAGCGCTTGGCTCGGTGGAAGTGCTCGGGCGCTACGGCAAGCTGGTGATCCAGGCCAACGGCGCCTACCAGTACATCGTCGACAACGCCAATCCCGAGGTGCAGGCGCTGCGCCTGGCCTCTCAGCAGTTGACCGAGAACTTCACCTACGTGATCTCGGACATCGGCATCGGCGGGCCGCCGCTGCAATCCTCGGCCGTCTTCTCAGTGGTCATCCAGGGCGCCAACGACACCCCGGTAGGCATCGATGACACGGGCACGGCCATTGAGAAAGGCGGCGTCAACAACACCGATATCGGCAACCCCGGCGATAACCCACCCGTCGGTTTCCCGGTTGCAGGTTCCAATGCCACCGGCAACGTATTGACCAACGACCGGGACGTGGACGGCGGCGAAAACCCGGCGGACCCGATCGACTACGGCGAAACCAAGCGTGTCAGTGGTATTCGCAACCTGCGCGAACTCGCACCCGGCCTGATGTTCATCGTGCCCAATGGTGGCAGCGTCAGCCTCGGCGGCACCTACGGCACCCTCACCATCGGTTCCGATGGCAACTACACCTACGTGATCAATGAGAACAGCACCGCCGTACAGCGTCTGGGGCCCAACGACACGCTGTCCGACATCTTCACCTATCAGGTCACCGATGCGGCGGGCCTGAACGACCTGGCGGAACTGCGCATCACCATTCGCGGCAACCACGACAACCCCGTGGCCAGTGATGACCAGGCCGTGGCCCAGGCCGGGTCCGGCCCCAACGCCGTTGGCGAGAGCAACCCCAGCGGCAACGTCATCCGTTTCCCCAGCCGCCCCGGCCCTGTCACCCAGCCCGGCGGCAATGGCGTGGACAACGATGTCGACGCCGCCGACCGACCCAACACCCAGCTCAAGGTCAACGGTGTGCGCTTGGGCCTGGAAACCGCAGGCGGCGTGCTGATCGGGGTGGCTGCCGGTTCTACCAGCACCACCGGCGCCACCCTGCTGCTGGGCAACTTCGGCCTGCTGCGCATCGGCGCCGATGGTTCCTTCACCTATGACGTGGACAGCGCCAACCCCACGGTGCAGGCGTTGCAGGCCGGCCAGACCCTGACCGAGACCTTCACCTACCAGATCGTCGACACCAATGGCCTGACGGATCAGGCACAACTGGTGATCACCGTCCGTGGCATCAACGACCCGCCCATCGCCCAGAACCACTTCAACATCGCGGTCGAACGCGGTGGCGTGGCCAACGGCCAGGCGGGCATCGACCCCTCCGGCGACGCCCTGCTGTTCGACGTCGACCCGGACGGCGACCCGCTGAGCGTGATCTCGATCAGCAACGACACCCTGGGCACCAATGGCGTGATCGGCCAGGCCTTCGACGGCCAATACGGCACGCTGACGCTGAACGCCGACGGCACTTACACCTACGTGCTGGACAACACCAACCCGGAAGTCGAAGCCCTGCGCCAGCTTTCGGACTTCCTCATCGAGAGCTTCACCTACGCCATCTCCGATGGCCAGGAAGCGCCCCAGTCAGCGCAGCTGGTGATCCTCATCCTCGGCCGCAACGACAACCCGGTGGCAACCAACGACACCGCCACGGCCGTGGAGGCCGGCGGGGTGAACAACGGCAGCGCCGGTGTGGACCCGAGCGGCAACGTACTGGGCAACGACACCGACGTCGACGGCGGCGCCCTCGACGACATCGACTACGGTGAAACCCAGGCGGTGGAATCGGTGCGGACCGGTGCCGTGGAAGGCGTCGGCTCGGCAGGTACCCTCGGCAGCGAGCTGCGTGGCCAATATGGCTGGCTGACCTTGAACGCCGACGGCAGCTACAGCTATCGCCTGGACAACAACCTGGCGGCAGTGCAGGCCCTGCGCGCCGGCAATACGCTGATCGACACCTTCAACTACAGCGTCATCGACACCGCCGGTGCCACCGACATCGCCCTGCTGAACGTCACCATCGAGGGCGCCAACGATACCCCGGTGGCCAACGACGACAGCGCCACGGCCATCGAAGCCGGCGGCCTGAACAACGACATCCTGGGCACCGACGCCACCGGCAACGTGCTGGACAACGACACCGATGTCGACCAGTTCGGCGAGACGCTCACCGTCGTGGACGTGGGCAAGGGCAGCGTCGACGGCCTGGTGGGCAGCGGCTTCATCGGGCTTTACGGCACCCTGACGCTGAACGCCAACGGCAGCTACACCTACGTCGTCGACAACGACAACCCGCTGGTGCAGGCACTGCTCACTGCCGGCGATACCCTGAGCGAGTCCTTCAGCTACACCATCCGCGACCTCGCCGGCGCCACCAGCACCGCCACCCTGACCATTACCATCCAGGGGCGCAACGACAATCCGCTGGCCGTGGACGACAGCACCGTGGCCGTGGAAGCCGGCGGCACCGGCAACGCCACGCCGGGCTTGAACCCGAGCGGCAACCTGCTGCACAACGACCGCGACGTGGACGCCGGCGACACCAAGACGGTCAACGGCATCCGCACCGGGAGCGAAGCCGCGGGCGGCACCTTCACCGCCGTGAGCGGCAGCCAGGTGATCGCGGGCACCTACGGCACCCTGACGATTGCCGCCAACGGCACCTACACCTACGTGGTGAACAATGACCTGGCGGCGGTCCAGGCCCTCAAGCCGGGCGATACGCTGCAGGAAGTCTTCAGCTACCGCATGCGCGACACCGCCGGCGCAGAGGACATTGCCCAGTTCACCATCACCGTCCAGGGTGCCTGGGACGCTCCGGTCGCCCAGGACGACCTGAACATCGGCATCACCGACAATGGCGACGGCCTGGTGCTCAACCCCAGCGGCAACGTGCTGCCCAACGACAGCGATGTCGACCAGGGCGACCAGCTCACCGTCACCGGCATCCGCACGGGGCCGGAAAACGGCAGCGGCACCGCTGGCACGGTCGGCAGCGTACTGGTCGGCCAGTACGGCACCCTGGTGATCAATGCCGATGGCAGCTACCACTACACCATCGACATCTCCAACCCGGACGTGCTCGCCCTCGACCTGCTGGACACCCTGGTGGATCACTTCACCTATGAAGTGACCGACCTCGGCGGTCTCACCGACCTGGCGCAACTGTCGATCATCGTCGTCGGCCGCAACGACGCCCCGGATGGCTTCGACGATGAAGCCACGGCCGTCGAGGCCGGCGGCCTGAACAACGACACCCCCGGCCTGAACCCCAGCGGCAACGTGCTGAACAACGACTCCGACCTCGAAGGGCAACCGCTGTCGGTGACAGGCATTCGCACTGGCTCGGAAACCGGCAGCGGCACCAGCGGGACCGTCGGCACGGTGCTGCGCGGCCGCTACGGCGACCTGACGATGAACGCCGACGGCAGCTGGACCTACGTGGTCGACAACAGCCTGGCCGAGGTGCAGGCGTTGCGTATCAGCGGCCAGACCCTGGTGGACACCTTCACCTACACCCTGGCTGACACGCACCTGGACACCGACACCGCCGAGCTGCGCATCACCATCGACGGGCGCAACGACACGCCGATCGCTCAGGATGACGGCAGCACGGCGGTGGAAGCCGGTGGTGTGGGCAACAACATCCCCGGCAGCAATCCGTCCGGCAATGTCCTGACCAACGACCAGGACGTCGACAGCGTCGCCAACGGCGAAACCCGGCAGGTCCTCTCGGCCACCAGCGAGCTGGGCAACAGCGCCGGCGCCGGCGTGGCCCTGGTGGGCCGCTACGGCACGCTGACCCTCAACGCCGATGGCAGCTACACCTATGTGCTGGATAACGCCAACCCGTTGGTGCAGGCACTGCGTACCGCCGGCGAAACCCTGCGCGAATCCTTCACCTACCTCATGCGCGACACGACCGGCGCGCAATCGGAAGCGCGGCTGAACCTGCTGATCCAGGGCGCCAACGACAACCCCGTCGCCCGCGACGACAGCAATGTCGCCAGCGACCAGACCCCAGCGCCCCAGGCCAGCGGCAACGTGCTGCCCAACGACTCGGACGTGGACGGTGGCGAGCAGTTGCACGTGGTGGGGATCCGCACCGGCGCCGAGACCGGCAGCGGAACTGCCGGCGTGGTCGGCCAGGCCATCCTGGGCCGCTTCGGCACCCTGGTGATCAATGCCGACGGCAGCTACAGCTACAGCATCGACCTCACCAACCCGGAAGTGCTGCGTGCCGCCGGCCTGGGCCGCGTGCTGCAGGATGTCTTCACCTACACCCTTGGCGACCGCGCCGGGGCGACGGACCTGGCGCAACTGGTCATCGACCTGGACATCGCCGCGCCCTTCATCCCCGCACCGGAAAGTGGCCTGATCGACCCGCACGTCGATCGTGACGACCTCGATCCCTTCCGCCGCCCGCCGCTACCCGGCGTGGACCCGGTGGTCTTCGTCGGCCCGGTGGTGGAGCGCAATGACCGGCTCCTCACGCTGTCCAGCTGGGAGGCTGACGGCAGCAACCTGGCCCTGGGTCGGGTTCCGGAAATCCAGAGCGACACCCTCGGCAACCGTCTTGGCCAGACACCCGGCCAGTTCGTGTCCCGCGCGGTGCGCGAAAGCCGCGTGGAGAGCGACCTCGACCTGGCGTGGATCCTCGGCCGTCATGGCCGGATCAACCTCAGCGCAGATGGCCTGCTGGCCGACCCGTCGGTATTCGCCTCCAGCGCGGAGAACCTCACCCAAGGCGACGCACAGCTGCCACCGCCGTCCGACACCCGTACCGCCCCCGGTTTCCGCGCCCAGTTGCGCGAGGCCGCCGAGCGCCTGCGCGCCCTCGGCAACGGCACCCCCGAATGAGCAGGAATCAAGGACTGACCATGCCAAGAACGCCCCTTACACTCCTCAGCGCCGCCATCGCCTCCAGCCTGCTGCTAGGTGCCTGTTCGGCCATGAAGCCCCACGTCTATACCGAGGAGGAAAGCCGACAGCGCATCGTCCAGGACCAGGCGCAGATGTACGCCGACCAGGAACCGGTAACCGCCCCCATCACCTTCTACGAAGCCGCCGCCCGGGCCCTGAAGTACAACCTGGACTACCGCCTGAAGCTGATGGAAAGCGCCCTCTCCAGCGACCTGCGCGACGTATCCAGCCACGAGATGCTGCCGCGCCTGGTGGCCTCGGCTGGCTATGCCGGACGTAACAACGACTCCGGCGGCACCTCCATCGGCATCGAGGACCGCGAGGAAAGCTTGCGGGCATCCACCTCCGAGGAGCGCTACCGCGAGCTCTACGGCCTGGGCCTCTCCTGGAGCCTGCTGGACTTCGGCGTGGCCTACTACCGTACCCAGCAGAAGAGCGACCAGATCCTCATGGCTGAGGAACGCCGTCGCAAGGTGGCGCAGAACGTCCTGCAGGATGTGCGCAATGCGTACTGGCGTGCCGTAGGCGCCCAACGCCTGATGCCCCAGGTGGACCGTCTGCTGGTGCGCACCCACCGGGCCCTGCTCTCCGCCCAGGAAGCCGAGTCCAAAGGCCTGTTGCCGCGCCAGGAGGTGCTGGCCTACCAGCGCGCCCTGCTGGATTCCATCTACCTGCTCACCGTGCGCCGCCAGGACCTGGAGTTCGCCCAGGCCGAGCTGTCGGCCCTGATGTCGCTGCCGCCGGGCTCGAAACTGGTCCTCGCCGACCAGACCGAACAGCCCCTGCCGGAACTGAAGCAGGACATCAACCGGCTGGAGCAGCTCTCCCTGGAGAACCGCCCGGAGATCATGGAAGAGTGGTACCGCAAGCGGGTCAACGAAAACGACCTGAAGATCGCCAAGGCGCAGCTCTGGCCCAACGTCAGCCTGGACTTCGGCTACAAGTACGACTCCAACAAGTTCCTCTACAACAGCCACTGGACCGAGACCGGGCTGCAGGTGTCGTTGAACCTGCTGCGCCTGTTGCAACTGCCGTCGCTCAACAACGCCACCGAGTCCCAGGCCAAGACTGACGACATGCGCCGCGTGGCGCTGTCCATGGCCATCCTCACCCAGGTGCGCGTCGGCACCCTGCGCTACCAACTGGCGCGCCAGGAAGTGGAGTTCGCCGACCAGAGCCTGCGGGTGGACCAGAGCCTGCTGGACTACGCCCAGGCCGCGCGCAACACCTCCTACGGCTCGGAACTGGAGCTGATCCGCGCCGAAGGCCGCTACCTGCTGTCGCGCTACCAGCGCGAAGCCGCCTACTCCAGTGCCCAGGCCGCCTGGGGCCGGCTGTACAACTCCATCGGCCTGGACATTCTCCCGGAGCAGATCGAGAAGCACGACATCCCGACGCTGGCCCGCGAAATCCAGCGCACCCTGGAAGAGCAACAACGCGCCAAACTCCTCGCCAACCAACAAGGAACACCGCATGTCGTACAACGCTGAGCGCAGTCTGCTCGCACTTTTGCTGTCCCTTGTCCCTTTGCTTCCGCTCCCCGCCGCCTATGCCGAAGACGTACCGGCGGCCAGTCCCCTCGGGGACCCCGGCGCCATTCGCGTGCTGCTCGCGGCGGACCTGGAGACCACCCTCTCCAGCCAGATGAACGGCACCCTCGGCGAACTCAAGGCCTCCCTCGGCCAGCAAGTGGCGAAGAACGCCCTGCTGGCCCAACTCAACTGCGAGGAAGCCCAGGCCCGCGCCAAGGTGGCCGTCGCCGAGCTGACCATGGCCAGGCAGAACCTCGACGCCAAACGCAACCTGCGCAAGCTGGACGCCGTGGGCGACCTGGAAGTCGCCATGGCCAATACCGAAGTGCAGAAAGCCGAAGGCGCACGCTCCCTGGCCCAGGCCCAGAGCGGCTACTGCCAGGTGCAGGCGCCGTTCGCCGGGCGGGTGGCCAAGGTCCACGTGAAGCCGTACCAGACCGTGGCCGCCGGTACGCCGCTGTTCGACCTGGTCAGCGACGGCGCCCTCAAGGTGCGCCTCAACGTGCCCTCCAGCCTGCTGCCCAGGCTCAAGCCGGGCCTGGCGCTGGAAGTGAGCATCCTGGAAACGGGCAAGTCCTATGGCGCCCATATCAGCGCCATCAACTCGCGGGTGGACGCCGTGGCCCAGACCGTGGAACTGGAGGCCCGGCTCGACGCCGAGCACCCGGAACTGATCGCCGGCATGAGCGGCACCGCACACTTCCCGCAAGCCAATGACTGACCGCCTGCCCCATCCGCAGTTGCTGCTGGGACTGGCCGCCCTGCGCGACCGTGCCCTGGCCGCCGATTCGCTGAACGCCCTGGCGTTTTCCATTGCCAACGACCCCTACGCCCTGCTGCGCTACCACCAGGCACTGGTGCTGGCCCAGCGCGGCGAGGAGCTGGAGCTGCTTTGCGTCTCCGGCCTGGCGCGGCCCAGCGAGGATTCGCCCTACCTGGTCTGGCTGCGCCGTGCCAGCCGCTGGCTCGCCGACCAGCTGCCCGATGCGACGCCGCGCTGGCTGGGCCGCGATGCCGTGGAGCCGCCCGAAGACATCGCCGAAGGCTGGGCCGAATGGTGGCCCAGCGGGATCTGGTGCATTCCCCTGCATGACCGCGACGGCAAGCGCCTCGGGCTGGTGCTGTTCCTTCTGGAAGCGCCGCCGGCGGAAACCCTGCTGCCGCTGATGGATGGCCTCTGGCAGACCTGGGCCCATTGCTGGGCGGCCTTCGGTGGCCAGCGCCGCCTGCTGGCCTGGCGGCCCAGCAAGCGCCAGCTGCTGGTGGCACTGGCGGTGGCCGGCGCGCTGATGCTGATTCCGGTCAGGCAGACAGCCCTGGCGCCGGCGGAAATCGTCTCGCGCCAGGCGGAGATCGTCAGTTCCCCCATCGACGGGGTGATCGAACGCATGCAGGTGCGACCGAACCAGCCGGTGGAAGCCGGCACCCTGCTGTTCAGCCTGGACGAAACCACGCTCAAGAGCCGCGCCGAAGTCCTCGGCAAGGAAGTGGCGGTGGCCGACGCCGAACTGATGGCGGCCAGCCAACGCGCCTTCGACAACCCCCAGAGCAAGAGCGAGCTGACCCTGCTCAATGGCCGCGCCCAACAGCGCCGCGCCGAATTGGCGGCGGTGCAGGCGCAATTACAACGCACCCGCGTGCGTTCACCGCGCGCCGGAGTGGCGGTGTTCAGCGACCCCAATGACTGGCTGGGCAAGCCGGTGGTGACCGGGGAGCGCATCCTCCAGGTGGCCGACCCGGCGCAGCCGGCGATGCTGATCCAATTGCCGGTGGCCGATGCCATCGCCCTGGAACCCGGCGCCGAGGTCACCCTGTTCCTCACCGCGTATCCTCTCTCACCGCTCAAGGGCGAGGTGCTGGAAACCAGCTACCAGGCCCGCGCCAACGACGAAGGCGTGGTGGCCTACCGGCTGCTGGCCAGCGTCGAGGGTCAGCCGGAACACGCCCGCCTTGGCCTTCACGGCACTGCCAAGCTCTACGGCGAACGGGTAGTGCTCGGTTACTACCTGCTGCGCCGTCCCTTCGCCGCGCTGCGCGCCTGGACCGGCCTGTGATGATCGATGCCGCCGAGCTCCCGCTGCCAGCCTTGCGGGAAGACCTGCGCCTGCTGGAAACCGCACCAGGTAGCGACGGCGAGCCGGCCTGGGTGATCCAGGACACCGTAGTGAACCGCTTCTATCGCATCGGCTGGCTGGAGTTCGAATGCCTGTTGCGTTGGGAAGGCACGCCGGCGCGGATCTGCCAGGCCATCCAGGAACAGACGCCGCTGCGCCCGGACGTGGAGCAGGTGCTGGAGTTCCGCCAGTTCCTCGACCAGCACCAGCTGTTGCGCCCCAGCCCAGACGCCACGTCGCGCATGGCCAAACGCAGCGAAGGCAATGCCTGGCTGGACTGGCGCTGGTGGCTGCACCACTACCTGTTCTTCCGCGTCCCGCTGCTGCGTCCGCAACGGCACCTGGAACGCCTGGCCGGGCATCTGGACTGGCTGTTCCGGCCGCTGACCGGGGTGCTGGTGGTGGCCCTCGGCGTGCTGGGCGTACTGCTGGTGCTGCAGCAGTGGGACAGCTTCACCACGGCGGTAGTGGAGTCCTTCTCCGCGTCCGGGCTGGTGAGCTTCGCCATGGCACTGATCCTGGCCAAGACGCTCCACGAAATGGGGCATGCCCTGGTGGCCACGCGCCTGGGGCTGCGGGTCGGACACATGGGCATCGCCTTCGTGGTGCTCTGGCCGATGCTCTACACCGACACTGGCGAAAGCTGGAAGCTGCGCACCTCGCGGCAACGCCTGGCCATCGCCTCGGCCGGCATCCTCACCGAACTGGCCCTGGCGGGCCTGGCCACCCTTGGCTGGGCACTGTCGGACCCCGGCCCGCTGCGCAATGCCCTGCTCTACCTGGCCACCACCAGTTGGGTGCTGTCCCTGGCGCTGAATGCCAGCCCTTTCATGCGCTTTGACGGCTACTTCATCCTGTCCGACCTGCTGGACTTTCCCAACCTCCACGAGCGCTCCTCGGCCCTTGCCCGGACCACCTTGCGGCGCGTGGTGCTCGGCCTGGATGAGGAATGGCCGGAATCCTTCAGCCCCGGCAGACGCCGCGCCCTGGTGGCCTTCGCCATGGTCACCTGGGTCTACCGCCTGGTGCTGTTCCTGGGGATCGCCGTGGCGGTCTACCTGCTCTTTTTCAAACTGCTCGGGATACTGCTGTTCGCCGTGGAAATCTCCTGGTTCATCCTCATGCCGGTCTGGCGCGAACTGAAACACTGGTGGGCCAACCGGGCCGCCATCCGCCGTAGCCGCCGCGTGTTCTGGTGGGGCGTGCTGGCCACGCTCCTGCTGCTGCTCGCCGTGCCCTGGCGCAGTCAGATACATGCCCTGGGTGTGGCCCGCGCCGAACACCAGCTGCGGGTCTTCGCGCCCTACCCGGCTCGCCTGCAGGCCATCCATCCCGCCGGCACCGTGGAAGCCGGTGCAACCCTGGTATCGCTGGAAGAGCCGGACATCGCCTCGCGCGTATCCAGCAGCGAAGCCAGCGTGAAGAGCTACGAGGCGCGTCTGGGCGGGCTGATCGCCGACCCCACCGGCGCCGAGCAGGCCCTGGCCACCCGCCAGCGCCTCGGCGTGCAGTTCGAGGAAGCCCGTGCAGCCCGCTCGGAAATCGCCCGCCTCAGGCTCCAGGCACCCTTCGCCGGGCAGTGGCTGGACCTCGACCCGGACTGGCGCCCCGGCCAGTGGGTGCACAGCCGCGAACCCATCGGAATGCTGGTGGACCCGAGCCGCTGGCAAGTGGACGCCTACGTCGACCAGGACGATGTGCAGCGGCTGGTGCAGGACGGCAGCGTGCGCTTCTACCCGGAAGGCCAGCCAGCGCCCATTACCGGCAAAGTGGTGGCCATCGGCAGCACGCGCGTCAGCAAGCTCGAACACCCCATGCTCGCCTCCCGCTTCGGCGGCCCGCTGATGGTCGCCAGCCACGGAAAGGAACTGGTGCCGACGCCGCCGCTGTTCCATGTGCTGGTGCAACTGGACAGCGCCCCGCCCACCCTGCGCGAAACCCGCGGCCACCTGCAGATCGAAGGCAACCGCCGCAGCCTGCTGGCCGAGGGCCTGACCCATCTCGCGGCGGTGGTGCTCAGGGAGAGCGGGTTCTAAGGCTTTGCGTAGGGTGGAGATCGCTCTTCATTTCCATCGCACGACAACCACCGGCAAAAGCGGATGCCAAGGCTTTGTGTAGGAGCGAGCTTGCTCGCGAAAGGCCGGGCCACGAAGGTTCGCGAGCAAGCTCGCTCCTACAAGTGCGGTTAGCTCCGTAAGGTGGAAATCAATTCCCCGCCGAAACACCCCGGTCAATGGCCATATCCGCCCCCGTGATGGAGCGCGCTCCCGCCTGAGAGAGGAAATACACCAATTCGGCCACTTCCTCCGGCTGGATGAAGCAGGCCCGCTCACCCTGCGGATACTTCGCCAGCAGCTCGCGGTAATACCCCTCGGGGTCGCCCCCGCCGTATTGCTCGGCCTGGAACTTGAGCATCGGGGTTTTGATATCGCCGGGCGACACGGCATTGCAGCGCACGCCGAAGGGCGCCAGGTCCAGCGCCAGGGTCTTGGTCAGCAGCGTCACCCCGCCCTTGCTCGCGCAATAGGCCGCTGCGTTCCTGTTGCCCTGGCGGCCGGCATCGCTGGAGATGTTGACGATGCTGCCCTCGGACACTTTCAGATGCGGGATAGCCGCCGAGCACATGAAGAAGGTGGCCTTCAGATTCACATCCAGCACCAGGTCGAAGTCTTCCTCGCTGAAGGTGTCTACCGGGCCTTCACGCCAGACGCCAGCCGCGTTGACCAGCGCGTCCAGCCGGCCGAAGGCGGCTAGCGCTGCACCAACTACCTCGGTGCAGGTCGACGGGCGCCGGATATCGCCGGCCAGGGCGGCGCAAGCCGGATGATCCGCCTGCAGCCGCGTCAGGCCCTCGGCGGAGAGGTCGGTCGCGAAGACCTGCCAACCGCCCTGGATGAATCGCTTGGCCAGCGCCCGGCCAACACCGCCGGCCGCACCCGTGATCAGAACAACAGGACTGCTCATGGTGACGTTCCTCCCGCTCACGGCGCCTTGTTTTCAATCAGGCAGTTGCCGCCGTCCACCACCAACAGTTCGCCGGTGATATAGCTGGCTTCCGGCGATGCGAGGAAGGCCACTGCAGCCGCCACTTCCTCCGGGCGGCCTGCCCGGCCCACCGGCACATAGCTGGCCGCATGGCGTTCCTCCTCCGTGCTGGAGCCGGTGCCGATCCAGCCCGGTGCAACGCTGTTGACGGTGATGCCCTGGCGCGCCACTTCCAGCGCGAGGCCCATGTTCATCCCGACCATGCCGGCCTTGGCGGCGCTGTAAGCGGCTTCCCCCGGATTGCTGCCACGGGTGCCGGTGGTCGAGCTGATCTGCACGATGCGCCCGTAACCCCGTGCCTGCATGCCCGGCAGCACGGCGCGGGTGAGTAGGAAGGCGGTGGTCAGGTTGCGTGCAATGGAAAGATTCCAGGTGGCGAGGTCCATGCCGGCAACCTCGGCAAAGGGTTCGGGGCTGCCCTGCATGGCCATGCCGGCGTTGTTCACCAGGATGTCGATGCGGCCCCAGAGCGATTCGGCCCAAGCGGCAAGCTCGCGAACCTGGGCATCGTCGGTAAGGTCCGCCGCCCTGCCCTCGGCCTCGAAGCCCTCAGCGCGCAGCTCCGCCACCCGCTCGGCGATCCGCGCGCTACTGGCGGTGACCACCAGCTTCACCCCTGCAGCGCCGAGCCTGCGGGCGATGGCCATGCCGATACCCAGTTCGCTGCCGGCCCCGCTGACCAGGGCCACCTGGCCCTGCCAACTCCTGTTCGTCATGTCCTGCTCCTCACGCGTGTTGTCGTTGGAGTGGAAATTAAGTGCACAGGCCTGATAGAAAAAGACGACCGTCATCAGCAAATCTGACAACCGACATGGCCTTCACCAGCGAAACCCTCAAGGTGTTCCTCGCCGTCCTCGAGGCGGGCTCCTTCTCCGCGGCAGCCCGCAAGCTCGGCCGCGTGCCCTCCGCCGTCAGCATGGCGATCTCCCAACTGGAAGCCGAACTGGACCTGGAGCTCTTCGACCGCTCCACCCGCAAGGCCCTGCCC
Source organism: Pseudomonas sp. BN515 (assembly GCF_029873155.1). Lineage (NCBI taxonomy): Bacteria > Pseudomonadati > Pseudomonadota > Gammaproteobacteria > Pseudomonadales > Pseudomonadaceae > Pseudomonas > Pseudomonas sp. BN515. Next base: position 68,992 of record NZ_SSOH01000078.1, read on the forward strand.
ACTGCCGCCGCCCGCGCACTGGAGCCCCAGGCACGACAGGCCGCCAGCCAGTTGAATCTGCTGGACGCCCATGCCCTGCAACTGCACCAGGGCCTTGAGGCACGCCTGGTGCTGGCAATGGCGCCAGAACTCCAGACCGGTGCCTGGAGCCGTCCGCTGGCGATTCTGGCCCGCGAGTTTCCAACCCTGCAGATCGAGGTGCGCTCCGCCTCCCAAGCCGAGGCCGTGCGCATGCTGCATGAAGGTAGCGTGCAGTTGGCACTGGTGTTCGAGCGGCCGGGCATCGATGAGCGCGAAGCCTTCCTGGAGGCCGGCAGCCAATTGCTGACGGCAGTGGCCGCGCCGGGATTTGCCTCCGCAAACGAGTCGGGCGCCTTGGGCGAGGCGCAGATGGCGGATACCCGGCAGATCATCGTCGGCACCGGTGAGCCCACCGCGTCCGACCCGCAGATCGTGCTGTCGCACCGGGTCTGGCTTTCCGACAGCTACCTGGCGACCCTCGATCTGGTCCAGGCCGGTCTGGGCTGGGCCTACCTGCCGCAGCCGCTGGTCCAGCCGTTGCTGGCATCGGGCGCGCTCACCGAAGTCGCCTTCGACAACATGGCCAGCCAGTTGCGGCTGTGGGTGGACATCATCTGGATCAAGAATCGCCCTCTCGGACTCGGCGCCGCGCGCTACCTGGAGCTGATGCGCGCGCAACTCGACGCCGAACCCCGCAGGGCCTGAACCGTCTTCAAAGCGTCACCACGATCTTGCCGAACTGCTGGTTCGACTCCAGGTAACGATGGGCCTCGGCCATCTGTTCGAAGGCCGCGAGCCGCACCGCGCTCCGATGGAGTACGTAGGGTGCGCCGTGCGCACAGACGGTTTGTATCGACGCCGAGGCCGAGCCCGGAATCGGTGCGCTCGGCGCGCCCTGCGGATTCCTGCTCAGCCCAGCACTTCTCCAACCGTCGCGGGTGATTCCACCTGCTGCGCCGCCGGCCCGGTAGAGAACCGCAGACAGGCGTCGTCCACCGGCCCCTTGCGCAACAGCTTCACGTCATTGAAGTAGTCCATGGACATGACCCAGGGCATGCCCGGGCCCTGGCGTGGCAGGTTGGCCAGCACACGCTGCACGTAACCGGCGCCGAAATCCAGCAGCGGCCGGGTCGGCATGCCAGCCGGGGCCTGTGGTTCGCAGACGCTGACGCCCTGCTCTTCCATATGGCCCAGCAGGCGGCAGAAGTGCTCGCAGAGCAGGCTCACCTTGAGGGTCCAGGAGGCATTGGTGTAGCCCACCGCGAAGGCGAAGTTGGGGATGCCGGAGAGCATCATGCCCTTGTAGGCCACGGTCTCGTTCCAGGCGATGGGCTGGCCATCCCGCGACAGCTGCACGCCGCCGAACACCTGCACGTTGAGCCCGGTGGCGGTGATGACGATGTCCGCTTCCAGCACGACGCCGGACTTCAGCCTTACGCCCTGCTCGGTGAAGCTGTCGATATGGTCGGTGACGATGGACGCCTTGCCGCTGCGCAGTGCCTTGAACAGGTCGCTGTCGGGCACCACGCACAGACGCTGGTCCCAGGGGTTGTAGGGCGGATTGAAGTGCACATCCACCGGATAGCCCTTGGGCAGCGCGCGTTTGTTGACGAAGCGGATGATGCGCCGCGCAGCGTTGGGGAAGCGCTGGCAGAAGCGCCACAGGCCCAGCGCCACCTTGGCGTTCTTGTAGCGCACCAGGGCGTAGGCGGTCTTTTCCGGCAGCACTTTGCGCAGCAGCAGAGCGATCGGGTCCTTCGCTGGTAGCGGGATCACGTAGCTCGGGGTGCGTTGCAGCATGGTCACGTGGGCCGCCTTGTCAGCCATGGCCGGCACCAGCGTCACCGCCGTGGCGCCGCTGCCGATCACCAGTACCCGCTTGCCGCTGTAGTCGAGGTTTTCCGGCCAGTGCTGCGGGTGGATCAGCTGCCCACGGAAGCGTTCGACACCCTCGAAATTCGGGGTGAAGCCCTGGTCATAGCGGTAGTAGCCGCCAGCGGAAAACAGCCAGCGGCAAGGCACCACGCTGCGCTGGCCGCTGGCCGCGTCTTCCACCAGCACTTCCCAGCAGGCCCGTTCGCTGCACCAATCCGCCGACACCACGCGCTGGCCGTAGCGGATGTGCCGCTCGATCTGGTGCTCGACCACGGTTTCCCGCAGGTAGCTCATGATCGCGCTGGCATCGGCAATGGCCTTCTCGTCCTTCCAGGGCTTGAACTCGAAGCCGAAGGTGTAGAGGTCGGAGTCGGAACGGATGCCGGGATAGCGGAACAGGTCCCAGGTGCCGCCCAGGCTGTCGCGCGCCTCCAGTACCTGGAAGCTCCTGCCAGGCTGGTCGCGCTTCAGGTAACAGGCGGCGCCGATGCCGGACAGGCCGGCACCGACGATCAGTACGTCGAGGATGCCCTGGGACGGGTTCGATTGGGCGGTCATGGCGGTTCCTTGTGCTTGTTGTTCGGACCACGGCTGACGAAGCCATGCTAGAGGCTAGAGCTGGACTATGGTTCCAACAAGCCGCTTTCCGCACTATCCAAAAGCATGGAATCGCGAAGGTCGCCCCTCACGGGACCGTTACTGGAATGCAGGCGCCTTCGGCAGCCCGCATTGGGTCGGTGCCGGTGACACGAACTCGATGCCTGTCAGCCATCCGCTGGCCATGATCGACGCGAACATCCCGGACACCGGTTCGGAACACGGGTCGATGGCGAGGTGCAGGCGCCAGGAGCTGACATCGGGCGATATCGACTGGAGGGTCCAGGCGACGCCGGGCAGGCACTGGTTGATGATCTGTTCGATGGCGGCAGCAGCCAGGGGGCGGGTGGAAATCATGACCGTCAGGCTCATGGCAGGCTCCGGGCATGGAAATCGGGGCCTGGAGCCACCCGTCACAGGACGGGCGCCCCAGGCGATGGGCTAGCGCCGGCGATTGGCTGGCGACTGGGGTATCAGGCGACGACTGGGATCATCGGGTCGGCAGCAGCCAGTGCGGTGGCACGATCAGCCGCCGGCGGGTAGATCCACACGGAGTTGATCTGCTGCTTGATGGACTTGCCTTCCTGACGCTCGAACTTGATCTGGCGATCCCAGCCTTCGGTGAACACGGCACCCCAGGCACCGAGGTCCAGGCAGGTGACGTACTTCGGCTGGCTGTAGGGGATCGGCGTCACGCCCAGCAGGCTGGCGGCCACGTTGTTGCCGGCGGAACGGCCCAGTGCAATCGCATGCTGACAGGACATCAGCGCATGGTTGCCCTGGTCGTCGCATGCCACGCGGGCGACGTCGCCAGTGGCGAATACACCGTGATGCCCATGCACCTGCAGATTGGCGTCAACGTGAAGGCGACCCTGGCCGTCACGCTCGGCCGGAACCTGCTCGGTGAGCGGGTTGGCGCGTACGCCGACGGTCCAGACCACGGTGTCCGCCTCGATACGTTCGCCGTTGGACAGGGTCACGCCGGCGGCATCCACCGAAGCCACGCCGCTGTTCAGGCACCATTCGATACCCAGTTCGGCAGACGCCTCGGCAATGGCGGCACGCGGCCCCTCGCCCAGTGCAGCACCGATCTGGTGACCACGGTCGACCACGATCACCCGCACATCGGCGTCTTCGCCCAGCACGGCACGCAGGCGAGCCGGCATTTCAGCGGCGGTTTCGATACCGGTGAAGCCGCCACCGGCCACGACCACGGTGTTGCGGCTGGCCGATGCGGGACGCTCCGCCAGGGCGTTGAGGTGGCGCTCCAGGCGCACGGCTTCTTCGAGATTGTCTACGTCGAAGGCGTGCTCGACACCGGCCATCGCCGGGCGTACTACCTGGCTGCCGGAGGCCAGTACCAGGCGGTCGTAGGCCAGTTCGGCGAACTCGCCTGCGGCATCGCGATAGCCAACGCGCTTGCCCTCGACGTCGATGCGCTCGGCAAAGCCCTGGACGAAGGTCACGCCCACGGCGTCGAACAGGTCGCCCAGCGGCGCCACCATCTTGTGCACCTCGGGTTCGTAGAAGCGCGGACGCACGCGCAACTCGGCCTGGGGTGCGAGCACCACCACTTCGACGTCGTTGCGGCCATGCTGGTCGAGCAGGCGAGTCGCGCTCAGGGCGCTCCACATACCACCGAAGCCGGCGCCGACGATCAGGATGCGTTGTTTCATAGTTCTCTCCACAAGGCGAAAAGCGAGGTTGTTCCGGGCGGATACACCCGACAGTCATAGGCCGGGGTGTGAGGTCATCGCCTCCAATCACACCGGATAACTACGACTGTATTTGTCGTAGTTAATTTCAGCAAGCATTTTTCCTTGCCGGGTCATGCCGCTCGTCGCCATCATTTCCCTCAAGCCGCGACAAATATGGGCGTCAAGGCTTCAATCCTTTAGCATTGAGGCGTCTGAAGTGAAGGAAGGCTTCCACTGCGAAGCTGGAAACACGGGAAATGCAATAGAGAACGGCCGCCAAAATGGCGACCACACTAGTCGGAGTTAAAGATGGCGTTGTACAGCGCGGGCGTGGAGTACGGAATCCACTGCCTCCTCTATCTCGCAGATGAGAAAGGCAATGGCCGAGAAGCCAGCGTGCGCGCCCTGGCCGAATTGCAGGGCGTGCCGCCGGAACTGCTGGCCAAGGTGTTCACCCGCCTGGCCAAGGCGGGCCTGGTGGCAGCCACCGAAGGCGTGCGCGGCGGTTTCCGCCTGGCGCGGCCGGCAGACGAGATCACGGTGCTGGACATCGTCCGTGCCATCGACGGCGACAAGCAGATTTTCGAATGCCGGGGTGTACGCGAGCGCTGCGCGATCTTCGGGACTGATTGCCCCGCACCGGACTGGGCCATTGCCGACCCCTGCTCTATCCATGCGGTGATGCTGCAAGCGCAAAAACGCATGGAAGAAGCCCTCGCCCAGCAGACCATTCTCGACCTGGTGCGCCGCGTCGCACGCAAGGCCCCGCCCGAGTTCGGCGAACAGGTGCTGCGCTGGATGAACGACCGCCACGAAGGCAAGACGGAAGTCGGGCCGCTCTGAGCCCGACCGACGGACCAGATCGTAGGATGGGTAGAGGAACGAAACCCATCACCTGGGAACGGAACCCCGCTGCGTTGGGCTTCGCTGCGCTCTGACCAACCTACAGGAGGCCTACGGCCTCCATCGCGAATGAATTCGCCCCCACAGCAGGCGCCAAGCCCTCGGCCATCGTAGGTTGTGGCTGAGGTCACGAAGCCCAACGTGCGAAGTCGAACCCCGCTGCGTTGGGCTTCGCTGCGCTCTGACCAACCTATGGGAGGCCTACGGCCTCCATCGCGAATGAATTCGCCCCCACAGCAGGCGCCAAGCCCTCGGCCATCGTAGGTTGTGGCTGAGGTCACGAAGCCCAACGTGCGAAGTCGACCCCCGCTGTGTTGGGCTTCGCTGCGCTCTGACCAACCTACGGGAGGCCCCGGTCTGGATCGGCGCAAAACCTGTGGGGGCGATTTCAATCGCCAAGCGGACCGCAGGTTCGCCCTTCGCGCTCGCACAGGGCAGCTCCGCTGCCCTTGGCGAATGAATTCGCCCCTACAGCAGGCGTAGCCTCCTGGGCCGCCGCCACTTGCGTCGGGAAATTTTCACCCCAACTCGCCAATCTTCTCCAGCCGCGCCCGCACGATGTTGCGGCTGATGCCGAGCAGCCTACCCGTCTGCAGCTGGTTGCCGTGGCAGAAGCGATAGGCCGAACGGAAGATGGTCTCCTCGATGTGCTCGTAGAGATTCGGCAGGTTCTTCTCGAACAACTGATTGAGCACCGCATCCAGGTCAGCCGGATTGTGTGCGGCCGGCAGGCTGGGGAGCCGTTCTTCGTGACGGATCGCCTGGGTGCGCATGTCGACAAGGTGCAGGTCGTTGGGCTGGACCACCTCGTTGCGGCACACCAGCAGCGCGTGGTGGATGGCGTTCTCCAGTTCGCGGATGTTGCCCGGCCAGCTGTGGCCGAGCAGCACGCGCTCGGCGTCTAGGCTGAGGGTGGCGCGGTTGTAGCCCAGGCGCTGGCAATGCTCCTGGATAAAGAATTCGGCCAGGGGCAGGATATCGCCCGGGCGCTCCCGCAGCGGCGGCAAGCGCAGCGTCGCCACGTGCAGGCGATAGAACAGGTCCTCGCGGAAATGCCCGGCCACCACGGCGTCGGCCAGGTTGACGTTGGTCGCCGCGATGACTCGCACATTGATGGGCACTGGCGTGCGCGAGCCCAGGCGTACCACCTCGCGCTCCTGCAGCACCCGCAGCAACTTCACCTGCATGGCCAACGGCAGGTCGCCGATCTCGTCGAGGAACAGCGTTCCGCCATTGGCTGCTTCGAACCAGCCCGCCTTGTTCGCCGTGGCGCCGGTGAAGGCGCCCTTCTCGTGCCCGAACAGCTCGCTCTCCACCAGGGTTTCGGGGAATGCGCCGCAGTTGACCGCCACAAAGGGCTCCTTGCTGCGTCGGCTGAGGTGGTGGATATGGCGTGCGACCAGTTCCTTGCCGGTTCCGGTCTCGCCGATGATCAGCGCATTAGCCTCGCTGGGCGCCACCCGCTCGATCCGGCTGAGCAATTCCTGCGAGCGCGGGTCCTTGAAGACCAGCACGGTCGCACGGACCGACTTGGTCAGTTCACGGGCATTGGGGTGAGTGAGCAGTGACATCTCGAATTCCTTGCTTTCTGATGCGCCCGGGCATCTTGCATCAAGCCTTTTAGATAATTAAGGAATTAATAAGTATTTATTAATTCCCAAAAGAAATATGCGCACATTTCCCTGCGCCAACTGCTGAATCGGCAGCAATCCCCCAGCACCCCTGCTGAAATCCCAGCACCCGCGAAACACCGACGGGGCTAAATCGCTCAAGCCTCCAGGCCACGTCGTGCCTGGGTTTCGAGGCAGCCGTGCGGTTGCTGGCATGCATTTCGCTCCCTTCCTCCGCAAATGCCGGACCAACTGGCAGGAACTGGAAAGGAGAACTCCCATGAAGAATCCATTGCGCGCCGGACTGGCAGCGCTCGCCGCAGTGCTCGCGGTCGGCCAGGCCCTCGCGGCCGAGGTTCCGGCCTCCGTGAAGATCGCCATCGTCGCCTACACCCAGGGCGGCAAACCGGTGTTCGGCGGTATCCCGGGTCGGGTGATCGAAGACGGCTGGCTGGAGAAGGAACTGGCGGCCAAGGGCGTGAAGCTCGACTGGATCGCCCTGCCCCACGCGGGCGCCGGTCCGCAGATCAACGAAGGCTTCACCAACAACAGCATCGACTTCGCCGTGCGTGGCGACCTGCCCTCGGTCATCGGCGGCGCCGGTGGCGTACCGGGCAAGCTGATCGTCCCCGGCGGCAGCGGCAACAACGTCTACCTGGTAGTCCCTGCCTCCTCCACCGCGCAGAGCATCGACGACCTCAAGGGAAAGCGCCTGGCGCTGCATCGCGGGCGCCCGTGGGAGTTCGCCTTCAGCAACTACCTGGCGAGCAAGGACCTCAAGCTCAGCGACTTCAAGGTCGCCAACCTCAACCCGCAAGTCGGCGCCGCAGCGGTGTCGGCCGGCAAGGTGGATGCCGCCGTGCTGCTCAGCGAGTCGTACCTGCTGGAAGACAAGGGTGTCGGCCGGATCATCTGGTCCACCAAGCAGGGCGATAACAGCTGGCGCCTGATCTCCGACCTCTGGGGTACCGATGACTTCATCCAGCGCTATCCCGAGATCACCCAGCTGCTCGCCACCGCCTGGGTCAAGGCGGCCTGGTGGATTTCCCAGGAGCAGAACAAGGACGCCTACTACCAGCTTTCGTCCCGCGCCGGCACACCGGAAAGCGTGCTGCGTCGCGATGACCAGAACGACCCGGTCGCCTGGAAGGATCGCTGGGCACCCAAGAGCGATGAGCAGCTCAAGGCGCACTACCGCGCCCTCACCCAGTACGCCCTGGACAACAAGCTGATCCGCCAGGACTTCGACATCACCCAGTCCTTCGCAACCCGCTTCACCAACCAGGCAATCCTCGACCTCAAGCTCGAGAACTACTGGCCCGCCCTGAGCAACCAGGTCACCGCCAGCCACTGACAGACGGAACGCTGCTGGCGCACTGCTGCGCCAGCAGCAAGGGGTTGCTGCCACTCCAGCACGGGCATTGCGCAGGCGAACCTAAAACCGCTCGCAACCCACGCCCTGCAAGGCTTCCGTCGAAGTGGCGCGAAACCTGCTCAACCCCAATCGACCGTATCAACCGCTTCCTGACGAGGCCCCCATGAGCATTGAATTCTTCACCCGTCTGCCCCTGCATGGCGAAACCCAGTACCTGCCCGGCGACCCCCGCAACCGTGGCGACTGGAACCGTGGCGAGCGCAGCACCGGCGCCGTCTCCAGCTTCCGCGTCGGCGACCACTTCACCTACATCGACTACCTGGGCCAGATCGCTCGCGCCGCGGAGATCAACGGCTTTGGCGGCGCCCTGATGGTCAACGCACCGACAGGCGAAGAACCCTGGACCGTCTGCTCCCTGCTGGCGCGGGAAACCCGTACCCTCAAGTTCGTCACCGCCTTCCAGCCCTATCACTACACGCCCTGGGTCGCCGCCCAGCAGGCCGCCACCTACCAGCGCGCCACCGGCAACCGCCTCGTCTGGAACATCATCAACGGCGGTTCCGATGCCATCCAGCGCCAGGTCGGCGACTTCAGCAGCCACGACGAGCGCTATGACCGCGCCATCGAGTTCCTCGACGTGGTCAAGGGCTACTGGCATAACGAGAACTTCCACTACGAAGGCAAGTACTACCGCGCCGAAGGCGGCGGCCTGCGCGGCCCACTGAAGAAGGCCGAGCTGCCGCTGATCTGCACCGCCGGCTCCTCGATTCCGGCCCGCGAGTTCGCCGCCAAGCACGCCGATTACTACCTGATGCGCGCCGAGCATCCCGACGAGGTCCGTGCGTTGATCGCCGATGTGCGCGAGCGCGCCCTCAAGTACGGCCGCAGCGATATCCGCTTCGGCATGTCCATCGACGTGATCACCCGTGAAACCGAGGAAGAAGCCCGCGCCGAAGCCAAGCGCTTCTTCGACGAAGGCATCGCCGAAGGTGCGGTCAAGGCGGTCGCCGCTCACGCCGGCCTGCGCACCGCGCGCAAGCTGAGCTACGAGCACGGCTACGCCGAGAAGAATGAAACCCAGGGCTACGACGACTTTTTCATCTACCCCAACGTCTGGGCCGGCTTCGGCTACATCGGCATTCCGCCGGGCTGCGCCCTGGTGGGCAGCTACGAAAACGTGGTCGCACGCATCCGCGAGTACAACGCGGCCGGCATCGACCTGTTCTTCCTCGCCGGCTACCCGCACCTGGAAGAGGCCTATCGCCTGGGCGAGCACATCCTGCCGCACTTCCGCAGCGAACGCGCCGAGCTGGTGCGCAGCCACGACAGCCTGCCGGAACTGCGTTCCGTGAACGGTCCCGCCGGAGCCTGACGCCATGGATGCGCATCGTCGTCTGCTCGATCTCAGCCTCGCCCTGACCGTGCTCCTGTCCATGCTGCCAATCCTCGGCATGGCCGAGCCACTCCCGGAGGTGATCCGCATTTCCACCGGCGCCGGCTCGCCACTGACGCCCAAGCTCTCCGGCGCCAATTCCGGCCTGACCGCCGCACGACAGGCCGTGGAGCAGGAGTTCGCCGCAGACGGCGTGCGCATCGAATGGCTGCATCCGCTGGGTGGCGGCGTGGCCAGCAACGAAGCCCTGGCCAGCGGCGCCGTGGATATCGGCTATGCCGGCGAGTTCCCGGCCATCTTCGGCCGTGCCGCCGGCCTCAAGACGCGCTTCGTCGGCGGCGGGTTCCGGGGCAACAACGCCTACCTGGTGGTGAAGGCGGACTCTCCCGCCCATGACCTGGCCGAGCTCAAGGGCAAACGCATCGCCATCATGAAAGGCCAGCCCTGGGAGTACGGTTTCGATCGCCTGCTGCGCAGCAAAGGGTTCACCCAGGCCGACTTCAAGGTCCTCAACCTGAGCCTGGTGGACTCGCGAACCGCCCTCGAACAAGGCCGCATCGATGCGCTCTACGCCCCCGGCGTGTATGGTGCCAACCTGGCCGCCGATGGCCGTGGACGCATCCTCTGGTCAACCCGCGAGGCGCCCAGGGACTGGCAGTTCGCGGCGGACTTCTTCGTCGCCGAGGACTTCGCGCAGAAGTACCCGACCGCCGTAAAGCGATTCCTCAAGGCAGTGATCCGCGTCAGCGCCTGGGCCAGCGATCCGAAGCACGGCGATGAACTGTTCCAGACCTGGGTCCCCCAGGGCTACAGCGTCGAGCAGCAATGGAAGGAGTACCGCGACAGCGACTTCCTCTTCCGCTTCTCGCCCATCCCCGATCCCTTCCTGCTGGCCCACTACCGGGAAGTCGCCAACTACATGCTGGAGAACCGCCTGATCCGCCGCCCGGTGGACATCGACGCCTGGGTGGACCGCAGCTTCGTCGATGCCGCCCTGCGTGAACTGCAGCTGGAAGGACACTGGCCGGAGTACGACCGCGACGGTAACCCGCTGCCCCAGGTTGCCCGGCAATGACCCTGGTCCATCCGCTGCTTCGGCTGCCGGTGACGCTTGCCGCGCCGCTGCTGGTGCTGGGCCTGTGGTACTGGGTGGCAGCCAATGAGCTGGCACCGGCCACCCTGCTGGTGCCGCCGGCGCAGGTGCTCGAAACCCTCTGGCTGATGCTCGGCAGCGGCGAGTTGGTGGAGGCGGCAGGCATCACCCTCGCGCGGGTCGCCGCCGGCTTCCTTGCCGGTAGCCTGGTGGGCATCGCCACCGGTGTCGTGCTTGCGCTATCCCCTCGGGTGGACCGCAACCTGGGCCTGGTCATCAACCTGCTGGCCCAGGTCCCGGCGATTGCCTGGACGCCCCTGATCATCTTCCTGCTGGGCATAGACGAGGCCTACAAAGTCTTCCTGATCGCCTTCGCCTGCTATTTCCCCGTCGCGGTGAAAACCCGCGAGGGCATTCTCGGCCTGTCGCCGCGCCTGCTGGAGGCCGCCGCCGCACTCGCGCTGCCGCCGGCCCTGCGCTACCGCAAGGTGATCCTGCCCGGCGCCCTGCCGGCGTTGCTGGCGGGGCTGCGCATCGGCCTGTCGAAAGCCTGGATCGCCGCCATCTTCGGCGAACTGTTCGCCTCCAGCAGCGGCCTGGGCTACCTGATGAACAGCGGCCGGATCTACTTCCAGATGGACGTGGTCCTGGCCGCCATGCTCGCCACCGGCGTGCTCGGCTTCCTGAGTGACCGCTTCCTGCTGTGGCTGCATGACCGCCTGCCTGGAGCCCGACCATGAGCAGCCTCGACTACCCCGTGCGCCGTGTCGCCATCGGCGCCGTACTCGCCTGTGCCACCCTGGCGCTGCTCAGCTGGCGTGGCCCGGCAATCCTCCCGGACGCGCGGTTGCTGGAGCTCATCCACCTGCTTGCGCAAGCCAGCCTTGGCAGCCTCGGGCGCTTGCTGGCGGGACTCGCCCTGGGCCTGCTCACCGGCACCCTGCTGGGCGCGCTGATGGCCACCTGGTCGCTGCTGGATCGCCTCCTTGGCTCGCTGATCCACCCGCTGCGACAGATGCCGCTGTTCGGCTGGATCGCCCTGCTCGGGCTCTGGGCCGGCTTCGGCGAAACGTCCAAGGTGATCTTCATCGCCCTGGCGGTGACCTACACCATGATCATCGCCGCCTACCAGGCCGTGCGCGCCGTGCCGCCACGCCTGGATGAAGTCGCACGGGTCTACCAGCTCGGCTGGGGCAAGCGCCTGCGGGTCTTGCTACTACCCGCCATCCTTCCGGCCTGGCTGGGCGGCCTGCGTATCGCCCTGGCCGTGGCCTGGAGCGCCACCATCGGCACCGAAATCCTCATGGGCGCCAGTGCCGCCGGTCTAGGTGGATTCATCTGGGGCCAGCGCGAGGTCGGCCGTTTCGATCTGGTCCTGCTCGGCACCGCCCTGATCGGCACCTTCGCCGTGCTCTCCGATTTCGCCCTGCGCCAGGCGGAGCAGCGGCTCCAGCGCTGGCTGCGCGGGTACTGAACGCCAACTTCCAGGAGGACGCCATGAGCGCCGCCACCGTAGCCCTGAACGGGGTCAGCAAGCACTTCCAGTTACCCGGTCAGCGCCTCGAAGTACTGCGGGAGCTTTCCCTCGATGCCCGCCCCGGCGAGTTTCTCTGCCTGGTGGGCGCCAGCGGTTGCGGCAAGTCGACCTTGCTGCGCCTGGTTCTGGGCCTGGAGCAGGCGGACCAGGGCGAAGTCCGGGTGGCCGGGCAACCGGTGCAAGGGCCCGGTGTGGATCGCGGCATCGTGTTCCAGGACCACCGCCTGTTTCCCTGGCTGAGCGTCGAAGAGAACGTGCAACTCGCCCTGCATCGCAGCCCACTGGACGAACAGGAGAAACGCGCCCGGGTCCGTCACTACCTGCAACTGGTGGGCCTGCAGGGCTTCGAGCACGCCCGGCCCGAACAGCTCTCCGGCGGCATGGCCCAGCGCGCCGCGATTGCCCGGGCGCTGGTGGCCGAACCCCAGGTACTGCTGCTGGACGAACCCTTCGGCGCCCTCGACGCCCTGACCCGCCAGCGCCTGCAGGACGAACTGCTGGGCATCTGGAAAAGGACCGGCGCGACCCTGATCCTGGTCACCCACGACATCGACGAGGCGCTCTACCTGGGCGACCGCGTCGTGGTGCTCGACTCCCGCCCAGGCCGCATCCGCGAAGTGCTCGACGTCGACGCCCCGCGTCCCCGCGAACGCCATGACGCGAGACTGGCACAACTGCACCGGCACATCCTCGGGCTGCTGGCCGATCAGGCCTGATCCCTCTCACTGGCGCTAAACCTGTAGGAGCGAGCTTGCTCGCGAAAAAAAATCGCGCTCGGTCTGTTCGCGAGCAAGCTCGCTCCTACAAGGCAGTACCCCGCAACACGCGAATCCCAACCCACGCGCGAACCTTATGCCCCCGCACCGTTGGGCTTCGCTGCGCGCTGACCAACCTACGATCTGGTTCCCGCCGTAGCACGGGTGTTGCTGAATTCGCAGCACGGAGTCAGCACCCCCTGCCGCGTTCCCAGCACCCCTCCAGCAATCGCACCCACAACGGCCCTCCAACGCCCCATTTTCCCGGAAGAAAACGCCGTTCCGCACATGGCATGGACCCTGCAATCACCCATTCGACCTGGGCACAAAACCGCCCAGGCAGCAGTTGAAAGAGGCAACGCGAACTCTCCCGGGAAACACCCAAGGGCGATTCAAGAGACAACTCCCGCCTGCGTGAAGAGACAACTCCTTCCTACCGCGTGAATGCACTCGAACCTGAACGGCCGCCCTGCGGGTGCGGACCGGCTCGCCCTGGAAAAACCACTTTCGGAGAACTGAAGTTCATGTCCAACGCCGCTTTCCCCGTCCAGCCCGCACGAGCAGGTTGGCGTCCGTCCCGGCTGTCCCTGGCCATCCTCGCGCTGATCAGCGCCGCCGCCACGGCCGAAGAGTCGAAGCACACGGAGACAAAAAGCCAGAAGCCCGCCACCGAGGAAACCCGCCTAGGGGTCGTCACGGTGCAAGGCAGCAAGCTGGACACGGAAACCTCGGTGATCCCGGTACGCCCGGTGGCGTCGGTCTATGGCGGCAGCCAGGTGGACGTGCTCGACACGCCGCGCTCGGTCAACCAGATCAATGCCGAGCAATTGGCCAACGACCCGATCCGCAGTTCCGATGACCTGGTCAAGTACGCCCCCGGCATCACCCGTGGCGGTGGCCAGAACGCCGGTGTCGCCCCGCAGTTCCGCGCCCAGAACTCGGAGATCTTCCAGGACGGCCAGCGCGTCTACAGCGTGCGCCACCCTGCCAACTTCAACGCCTACGAGGGGGCGGACATCGTCGCCGGCCCCTCCTCCGTGGTCTACGGCTCGGTCAGCGGCAGCGGCGGCTACATCAACTACCTGAGCAAGAAGCCGAGCTTCGACGGCTTCAAGACCCGCCTCAGCGGCGAGGTGGGCAGCTGGATTCCCGACGGCGAGTCCCGCGACTCCACCCGTTTCACGGTGGACAACACCGGGCCGATCAATGAGGCGCTGGCCTACCGGGTCAGCATCACCCGCCAGCGCCAGGAAACCTTCTACGACAACGTCGAAAACAACTTCGACGCCTTCTACGGTGCCTTCGCCTGGCGCGGTGACAACGCTCGCATCGACTGGAACGCCAGCTACGACGACTACTACGACTGGAACATCACCCACGGCTGGAACCGCCCGACCCAGGATCTGGCCGACAGCGGCAAGTACTTCGCCGGCCGCTCGACGCCGATCTTCCAGAACGGCAGCACCTTCTGGTCGCCCGTGCTCTCATCCGGCGCCGCCAATGCCTCAGTGCTCGGCTGGGTACAGCGCCAGCGCAACGCCCAGGGCCAGTTCGGCGTGGTCAACGGCAGCTTCCAGGCGGCCTCGCCCAACACCCAGGCCCGGCCCGGCAGCCTGCGCGGCTGGGTCTATGACCCCAATCTCGCCGGTAACGGCCTGGTCAACCTGGACTCGCAGGTTTCCCAGCGTGCCGAAGACAAGAACACCTCACGCCGCTTCGCCACCCAGCTGCGCGGCGAATGGGACCTGAGCCCGGACATCACACTGGCCAACAGCACCTACTACCAGGACTCCGACGACACCACCGACGCGGTGGGCGCCTTTCAGGTCCAGGCCAAGGACGAAATCTTCGAGAACCGCTTCGAGTTCCGCTCCGGCAACGAAGGTGAATTCTTCGGCCTCAAGGTACGAGACGACAGCAATACCGGGCTGATCTATCGCCACGAGTACAACCGCTCCATCGCCGCCAATAACAGCTTCGGCTCCACCATCCACGCCTACGACCTGACCCAGGACCCGTCCACCAAGAACCCGGGCGACCTGCTCGGCCTGAACAACCTCAACCCCGCCGGCGGCAACGGCGCCTGGATCGGCCAGCCCGGCGTTCCGCAGTTCTCCGACCTTTACGGCTGGCTCAACCTGGCGCCGATGTTCCCGGCGGGCCATCACCTCTACGCCGAATCCATCGCGCCCTACACGGCGGAAGGCACCTGGAGCACCAAGACCTTCTTCACCCAGCACAACCTGCGCTTCGCTGAGCGCTTCGGCCTGAACCTGGGCGCAAGCCGCAGCTGGATCGACGCCCAGATCGAGAACCCCTTCGTCCTGCGCCCCGGCACCGAGCGCCAGGACAGCGACAGCTACAAACTGTTCTCCGTGCAAGTCAGCCCCTGGTTCAAGCCGACCGACTACAGCACGCTGTACTACACCTTCGACCGTTCCCTGGCAGTCAATACCGGCTTCTTCACCAACGGCATCGGCTGGGGCACAGGTGCCGGCGCCAACCTGCTCAATCCGCTGTCGTTCAAGAGCCTCAGCGTGCTCCACGAAGTCGGTCTGAAGCTCGAACCCCTGCCGGACCAGCTGTTCTTCACCCTCGCCGCCTTCCGCCAGGAACGCGACCAGGCGCCGGACAGCAACAACAACATGGCCCGCCTGATCATCAAGGGCGTGGAGTCCAGCCTGCGCTACCAGCCCAACGCCAACCTGCGCAGCGGCCTGAACTTCACCCGCCTCACCGCCTACAACGAGTTCGTCTCCCAGGCCGGCTTCGCCTCCGCCGGTTTCATCCCGGACAACGGCACCGTCTTTGGTGACAACAACAGCCTGAACCGGCGTCCCTCGGGCCGCTTCGATGCCGTGCAGATACCCGAGTACAGCGTCAGCGGCTACCTCGACTACAGCTTCGATTCGGGCTTCGGTGCCGAGCTGTCCGGCTGGTGGACCAGCGACTGGTACCTGAACCTGTCGAAGACCGTGAAGGTGCCCAACGAGTACAACCTCGACCTGGCGGTGTATTACCGCCAGCCGCAATGGAGCGCGACCGTGCGCGTGCTCAACCTCACCGACGAGCTGAACTTCGTCAGCGGCCTCGCCGGTTCCACCAACACCTTCCTCCAGCCCATGCCCGGCCGCACCCTGCTGGCCCAGGTGGACTACCAGTTCTGACCCCGCGCGGGGTCAGCCCCGCGCATTCATTACCTTTCGCCAACCCTCAAGGAGTGAACAATGTCCATCGAATTCGTCGGGATGGTCTTCCCCCGCCAATGGTCCGAAACCCAGGGCCCGCGCACGGGGGACTTCGACCTGGAGTTCCTCCGCCAACACGCGCGCGCCCACGAGCATGCCGGTTTCGACCGGGTGCTGATCGCCAGCGGCCCCGGCAGCGCCGACAGCCTGCAATTGGCCGCGTACGTTGCCGCGCACACCGAGCGCCTGGGCTTCATGATCGCCCACCGCCCTGCCCTGACTTCACCCACCGTCGCCGCCCGCGCCTTCGCCACGCTGGATCACACCACTGGCGGCGGGCGCATCCGCCTGCACGCCATCACCGGCATCACCGCCGAGCCCCAGGAAGGCGACCCGCTACTGGACAAGACCGAACGCTACAAGCGCACCGATGAGTACCTGGAGATCGTCCGCCGCACCTGGACGTCCGAAGAGCCCTTCGACTTCGACGGACAGTACTTCCAGATCAAGGGCGCCTTTTCACCGGTCAAGCCGCTGCAGAAACCGCATATCCCGATTTCCTTCGGCGGCTCCTCCGATATCGCCTACCAGATCGCCGTGAAGCACGCCGACCTCTATGCGCTGTGGGGCGAGCCGCTGACCGGCGTCGCGGAGCAAATCGGCAAGCTGCGCGCAGCGGCCCAGCAGGCCGGGGTGGCCTCACCTCGCGTGAGCCTGTCGGTGCGCTTGATTCTCGGCCCCACGGAGGAACTGGCCTGGAAACGCGCGGGTGAAATTCTCGCGCAGATCCAGGCCAACCCGCAGTTCGCCGAAGGCAGTCCCTGGCGCAAGCGGATCAAGGGCACAGGCTCCGAGCGCCTGCTGGCCGCGGCGGCCGCCGGAGACCGCCACGACCGCGCACTATGGATGCCCACCGCCACCGCCGTAGGCGCCTATGGCGACACCACCGCCCTGGTAGGCACGCCGGAAACCGTGGCCGAAGCGCTGCTGGATTACGTGGATCTCGGCGTCACCACCTTCCTCAACCGTGGCTACGACCCCTACTACGACGCCGTGGACTACGGCCGCTGGATCATCCCGGCGGTGCGTGCCGAAGCTCGTCGGCGCGAGCTGCAGCGGGCGGAAAAGGCGTCTGCCTGAAGGGCTACTGATTACTTGTAGGGGCGATTTCAATCGCCAAGCGAACCGCAGGTTCGCCCTTTGGCCTTGAAGGGGGCAGCTACGCTGCCCTTGGCGAATGAATTCGCCCCTACAGGCGTGTAAGTCAGCTGCCCTCAAAAATTCCTGCGACGTACCGCCAGGAGCTCATGGGCTGCTTGCAACGGCCTCGGGTCCACCCACTCGGCGATGTCGAAATCCCGCTCCAGGAAGCCATGCAGGTTGAGGAAGTCCTTCTGGATTCCCAGGTACTCCAGGCGCTGTTCCGAGAGATCCGGCGCCAGGGTGGTGTGGAAGTCGTCGCGGTAGGCTTCGGCCACACCCTCGCTGCCGGCACGGGTTTCCAGTTGCAGGATGCTGTGCAGCGCATCGCGGTTGTCGCTGGCCCACTCGGCGGCCCGCAGGGTCTGGGCGAGGAAGCGCACCACCAGGTCGAAATGCTCATCGAGCAGGCTCTGGTGAACCGTGATTGGCCTCGGCGTGCCGTTGTTGATGCGGCAGCGCGGCCCAGCCACGCGATCCAGGTCGATGCCGACCACCAACCCCAGACGCCTCGCCGCGTCGGCCGCCGATGCGCCCTTCACGTACACCCCATCCACCTCGCCACGCACCAGGTGATCCAGCCCTGACCACAGGCGCTGCAGGCCCTCTTCCGGCGTGCGCGCCACCGCCTGGTCCAGCAGTGCCACCTCCACCAGTTGTACGTCGTCGAAGCCCAGGCCGGCCAATGCCAGGGCGCCCTTGTAGCCATGCAGGCTCATGCCCCGCGCAATGCTGCCGCCACGGCTGTCCGACCAGGCCGGCAGCGCCAGACGCTTGCCCTTGAGGTCGGCGGGGCTGCGAATGCCGGAGTCGGGACGAACCAGGATGGTCTGCCATTCCTCGATCCAGGTCAGGCCGATCAGCCGGCTCGGTGCGCCCGCAGCACGGGCGACCAGGGCGGGGATGTTGCCGCCCTCGCGGAAGAGACCCGGTAGCTCGTGGTCATAGTGATGATGGCCGAGCTGGCGGGCGTCCTGCAGGGTGGAAACCGGCAGGCCGTCTGCGGCGAATTCCTCGGCCAGCCAGCCGAGCTTGTAGGCGATGCCGGAAGCCGTGGGCACCGGGCAACGGGTGAACCAGATCTGGTCGAGGGTGGATGGGCGAGCGGTAGGGGATGCTACGGCGATAGTCATGAGGCACTCCGGATTGAATGAACGATGCGGCCTTCAATGGCCGTTACGCCTGCATCGCAATGCCTGTGCCAAGCGCCCCAAGGCCCATGACTGAAGGGCTCAGGTGCCCGCCCCCATTCCGCTCCTGCTGTCAGGCCAGCAGCACTGCGCAGGCACTGCTGGCCTTGAAGCAGTCGCCACTCCAGGGCTGCTGCCAGAGCAGCAGCCTGTTGTTTGGTAACCTTCGCCGTTCACCCTCGAAGCCCTGCCAATCCTCGCTTGCATCCCTTTTCCTGTCCGCTGGCACAGAAGCTGCTCAAGCCATTGCGACCGCCCGGCACGACCGGGCATGCAGATGGATGAATCGACAGAGGTGGAATCATGAGTACGGCCGAACGCAGCCTGGCTACCGGCGAAGCGCCCAGCGCGGTGCGCATCCTGCGTAACGAGGCGGAAGCCCTGGACGCGGCCCGGGAGGTGGCGAAGGAAATCGCCGAAATCGCCGCAGACCCGGCACGCAATGGCGAGCTGCCGCGCCGCCAGGCCGAGCTGTTGTCGCAGAGCGGGATCACTGCCATTGGCGTACCCAAGGCCAATGGCGGCCTTGGGGCCTCGGTGGAGACCATCGTGGAAACGGTGCGGATCATCTCCGTGGCGGACGGTGGCGTCGGCCAGTTGCTGCAGATCCACAACGTCATGCTGCGTGGCCTGCTGACCTCCAATTACCCGCAGGAAGTGCGTGAGCGGGTGATCGCCGATGTGCTGGCGGGCAAACGCTTCGGCAATGCGCTGGCGGAGGTCGGCGGCAAGAACAAGTTCGCCCTCAGGACCCGCGTGGAGCGCTGCGCCGACGGCAAGCTGGTGCTTAACGGCAGCAAGTTCTACTCCACGGGTTCCTACCTGGCGGAATGGATTTCCCTGACCGCCGCCTCCGACGACGGTGGCGTCGGCGTGCTGCTGCATCGCGATACGCCCGGCCTGACGCTGGTGGACGACTGGGAGGCATTCGGCCAGAACAACTCCGTCAGCGGCACCGTGATCTTCAACGAGATCGAACTGGACGAGCGCTATGTCTCGCGCCGTGAAGGCCCGATGAAGCGCACCTGGCTGAGCTTCCCGCAGATCCTCCATGCGGCCATCGATACCGGCATCGCCGCCGGTGCCCTGGACGCCGGGGTGCAGTACCTGCGCAGCCAGTCCCGTCCCTGGGTCGAGAGTGGCGTGGAGAATGCCAGCGAAGAGCCGCACATCATCCGCCAGATCGGCGAATACGCCGTCGCCCTGCGCGCTGCCGAATCCCTGCTGCGCGACGCCGCACGCGTGTTCGACCGCCAGGACCAGGACCCGGAGAACAAGGAACTGCAGGACGAGCTGATCCTCTCCGTGGCCACGGCGCGCGCTCATTCCGACAGCGCCTCGCTGAAGATTTCCAGCGACATCTTCTCCCTGCTCGGTGCCAGCGCCTCGCTGACCAAGTGGAACCTCGACCGCTTCTGGCGCAACGCGCGGGTACACACCACCCACGACCCGATCCGCTGGCGCCTGCACCACGTCGGCAACTACTACCTCAACGGCGTGGACCCGGGCGAATACACCGCCATCCTCGACGCCAAGCAGAAGGAAGGCGCTACCCGGCGCTGATTTCCATCTCCCTACGGCAGGCCGTGCGAAAACCTCGCCCGGCAGTTTTCATGCAGCCTCATCGGGCTCCTTTTCCCGCCGCCATGTTCATGCCATGGCGCGCGGGCTTTTCATGGATCGGAAAATGTCATCGCTACTCGCCCATGCCATTCGCAATAGCCGCCGGCTCATGCTGGCTTCCTCCGCCCTGCTGCTCGCCGGGCTCGCCCAGGCCTCCGAGGCCGAGGCGCCCAAGGCACCGCCCGCGCCACCTGAGCTGCTGGCCATCAAGGCCGCCCACCTGATCGACGTGAACACCGGCAAGGTGCTGGACAACCCCGTGGTGCTGGTCGAAGGCGACCGGATCAAGGCCGTCGGCCAGGGCTTGGCGATTCCACCCGAAGCCCGTCAGCTCGATCTTGGCGACAGTACTTTGCTGCCCGGCCTTATCGACTTCCATGTGCACCTGGGCGGTTTCGGCCCGCGCATCGGCACCGCCCGTGGTGCCCTGGCCGGCGCGAAACAGGCCAAGGCCACCCTGGAATCCGGCTTCACCAGCCTGCGCAACATGGGCGGTCGTGCCTTCACCGGCATCGCCCTGCGCGATGCCATCGCCGACGGCGACATTCCCGGCCCACGCATCTTCGATGCCGGCACCCTGCTGACCACCACCGGTGGCCATTGCTCGGGCCAGGTCAGTACGCCCGAAGAGGACCAGGACGGCCCAGGCGTGGCCAACGGCGCCGAGGCCTTCGAACGCAAGGTCCGCCAGCAGTTCAAGTACGGCGCGGACTTCATCAAGGTCTGCATCACCGGCGGCTTCATGAGCGGCACCGACCCAAGGGTGACCCAGTTCAGCGAGGAAGAGCTGAAGGCCGTGATCGACACCGCCCACCGCTACCGCAAGAAGGTCGCGGTGCACGCCCACGGCGCCGATGGCATCCGCCTCGCCGCGCGCCTGGGTGCGGACAGCATCGAGCACGCCTCCCTGGTGGACGACGAAGGCCTGAAGCTGCTGAAGCAGAAAAACATTCCCATCGTCCCGACCCTGGCCATCGACAGCCTGGCCCTGGAACACGCTGTGGAAGCCGGCGCCAACCAATACAACCTGGCCGTGCTGAAGCAGACCGGGACCATCCACAAGCAGAACATCGGCAAGGCGATCAAGGCGGGCATCCCGATCATCTACGGCACCGATGCGCCCATCACCCCCCACGGCACCAACCCGGTGGAATTCCACTACCTGGTGGAAGCCGGCCTGACACCGCTGCAGGCAATCCAGGCGGCCACCGTCACCCCGGCGAAATGGCTGGGTGCCAGTGAAGACATCGGCAGCCTCGACGCCGGACGCTTCGCCGACATCATCGCCGTGCACGCCGATCCCCTGGCCGATATCCGCGTGCTGGAAAAGGTCCAGTGGGTGATGAAGGGCGGCAAGGTCTACAAGAACGAGCTTTGATACCGGTTTCGCGCCAGGGACGGCGCCCCTTTCCCCCAATTCACCGACTGTGCGGCGTGTAGGAGCGAGCTTGCTCGCGAACAACCCGAGCGCGATCTTTCGCGAGCAAGCTCGCTCCTACAGGTACCGCGCAACCGTAGGTTGGCGTAGAGCGCAGCGAAACCCAACGTTGCGGGGTCCCGCCTGTTCGTTGGGCCTCGCGTAGCTCGGACCAACCTACACATGAAAAAGCCCGGCATCTGCCGGGCTTTTTTACTGCTGCATCAAGCGGCCTGTTCCAGCAGCTTGCGGCCCTCGTCCCAGAGGCCGGTCATTTTCCATTGCTGTTCCAGCACGCCGGGGCCGAACTCCTGGGAGCCGCCGAGGTTTTCCGCCAGGGCCTGGAAGTAGGCGCCCTCTTCCACCAGCAGGATCAGCTTGGCCACCGGGAGGATGCCTTCACCCCAGAAGGTGGCGCCGCCGTTGGCTTCCAGGAGGCCCGGCGTGTGCGGGTTGGCCTTGATGGTCTCGACGATGAAGGACGGTTCGGACTGGCGGCGGTCGATGTAGATCGGCAGCTCGCGGGCCAGGGTCACCCGCTGCGAAGCGGCATAGCGCAGCGGCAGCACGCGATGGGCGCCGGCCCAGCCGCCGAGGTACGGCGTGTGCACGTGGACCACCAGGTTGACCTCCGGGCGCTGCTGGAACACCAGCGCGTAGCGCTTGCCGCTACCGGCTTCCTTGCTGGTCTCCAGGGCACTGCCGGGGGCGAGGTTTTCGTCCAGGTGGACGGTGCCGTCATGGCTGACCACCGAGGCGCGGATGCTCTGGTCATCGGCCCAGGGGCTGGGTGCGCGCAGGGCGATCACCAGGTCGCTGCCGGGCACCCGCAGGTAGGCCTGGAGCGTGTTGGTCGCGGTGATGGTGCGGGTCTCCTTCAGCACGCGGAAGGCTTTCTCGAAATCATGTTTGGCCTGCACCACCTGGTCGAGGATGACACTGTCGAGGGTTTGGGTTGTCTGGGTCATGGAAGCGGTCCTGTTTCTGTCCGGGAAGGGTCGCAACGGTCCTCCGTTGCCGGCCGTTTACACGGCGTGAAAGCCCCAGAGCAGAACTTGTGCCAGCACCTCCAGCCCGCGCAGTGTGCGGGGCCGGCGCTGGCCGCCGGCGCAATCTGCTGCCTGCCAGACAGCGGTTGCTGGGGGACTGCTGCTGGAGACGCAATCGCCGCCCGCGGCCTTCCGCCAGCAGCGCCGAAAGCCAGAGCTGGCGGGCGTTACGGCCTGGCCAGGGGGCGTGGCATGGGGGTTGCTATTCCTGGATACAACTCGCCAATTCCAACCCTCAGGAGCTTACATGAGCACCGAATTCTTCTGGCGCCTGCCGCTGGGCACCGACGGCCCCCAACTCAGCACCGACAAGCACAACCGCGGTAATTCGCTGCGCCGACCGGGCGACATCGCTCCGGGCCTGCTGCCCGACGGAACGCCGGATGACTTCACCTACATCGACTACATCGCCCAGGTGGCGAAAGCCGCCGAGCTGGCCGGTTTCGAGGGCGCCCTGCTGCCCACCGGCCCCGAGCCGTGGATCGCCGCCGCCGCACTGGCTCGCGAAACCCGCCGCATCAAGTTCCTGATCGCGTTCCAGGCCACCTGGACCCTGCCGGCCTACGCCGCGCAGCAGGCCGCCATCCTGCAGAACCTCAGCCGTGGCCGCCTGGAGTGGAACATCATCACCGGTGGCAATCCGGCCAGCCAGCGCGCCAACGGCGACTTCCTCGAACACGACCTGCGCTACAAGCGCACCGGCGAATTCCTCGACATTATCCAGGGCCTCTGGGAGAACGAGCGCTTCTCCTACGAGGGCGATATCTACCGCCTGGACAACGGCTCCCTGCCTCAAGGCCTGCACAACGAACGCAAGCCCGGCGTGTACTTCTCCGGCTTCTCCGACGCCGCCCTGGACGTCGCGGCGCGCCACGCCGACGTCTACCTGAACTGGGCCGAGCCGGTGGACAAGCTGAAACCGCACATCGAACGCGTGCGTGAACTGGCGGACAAGCAAGGCCGCAGCGTGCGCTTCGGCCTGCGCGTCGACCTGTTCGCCCGCGAGACCGAGGAGGCCGCCTGGCGTGACCTGCGCAACCAGTTCGAACGCCTGGAAGGCAAAGGCAGCTCGCTGGTCAAGCAGTTCACCAGCGGCTCCGATTCGGTCGGCGCCGCCCGCCAGACCGCTTACCACAAGGACATCAACGGCTTCGACGACCTGATCCTCGGCCCCAACCTCTGGGCCGGTTTCGCCAAGGCCAAGCCGGGGCCGACCGTGGGCCTGGTGGGCAGCCACCAGAACATCGCCGAGCGCCTTGCCGAATACCGCGACGCGGGGTTCTCGACCTTCATCCTGGCCGCCAACCCGCACCTGGAAGAAGCCCTGCGCATCGGCCAGGAAGTGTTGCCGCTGCTGCGCACGCCCGCCGCACAACAAACCAGTTCGCCCCTCAAAGCCACCGCCTGACGCCAAGGAAGACCTCATGAGCCAATCACTCGATACCCTCTGGTACACCCGTTGCCCGGTGCCCACCGGGCTTGGCATCGCCGTGCAGAAAGGCTGGCTGGAGTCCAGCGTCGGCGCCCTCGGCACCCGCATCCAGTCGCTGCGTGAGTCCGACAACCAGGCCGTGCGCGAATCCCACTTCGATCACACCCTGGCCAATTCCGTGCGCCATGGCGGCAACATTCCCGCGATCTGGGCCCGTGCAGCCGGCCGCGACACGCGCGTCATCGGCCTGTCCTGGGCCGATGAGGTGCAACTGATCCTCACCCGCCCCGACAGCGGCATCCACACCGTGAAAGACCTCAAGGGCCGGCGCTTCGGCCTGCCCGACTGGGCCGGTGCACAGATCGACTTCACCCGCGCCCAGGCCCTGCGCGGGCTGGAAAACGCCCTCAAGCTGGAAGGCCTGGAGGTGAAGGATGTGGAGCGCGTGGACTACCGCTACGGCGGCACCTTCAGCGACCAGCGGGTAGAGGACGTCGGCGGCACACCGGTCAGCGCACGTCGCGCCGAGGGTCGTAACGCGGAACTGGTCGGCCTGTTGCGTGGCGAAGTGGATGCGATCTTCCTCAAGGGCGCCCATGCCGCCCAACTGGCCCATGAGTTCGGCCTGCGCACGGTGATCGACACCGGCTCCCACCCCGAGCCGCTGATCCGCTCGAACAACGGCACGCCGCGTACCCTCAGCGTGGATTCCAACCTGCTCGACCAGCATTTCCCGGTGGCCGTCGGCATCCTCGATTCGGTACTGCGGGCCGAAGCCTGGGCCAGCGCCCACCCCGAGGACACCCGCCGCTACCTGGCCAAGGAAACCAACAGCAGCGAGTACTGGGTCAGCCAGGCCTACGGCGAGGACGCCCACCTGCGCCTGCGCACCGCCCTGGACGAAACCGCCATTACGGCCCTGCAGGACTTCACTGATTTCCTCCACCGCTGGCAGTTCACGGCGCAACGTTTCGATGTTCGCCAGTGGATCGATCCCCGGCCGCTGGAAGCCCTGCGCAACGCCAGCGCCGCCCTGGCGAGCTGACCGCCCCGAACCCGAGAACCGAAACTCCCCATGAGCAATTCACTCGATACCCTCTGGTACACCCATAGCCCGGTTCCCACCGGGCTTGGCATCGCCGTGCAATCCGGCCGCCTGGCCGAGGCATTCCGTCCTTTCGGCACCAATATCCAGTCCTTGCGCGAATCCAGCGAACGGGAAGTACGCGAGGCCCACTACGACCATCACCTGCCGAACTCCGTCCGCCATGGCGGCAACATTCCGGCCATCTGGGCCTACTCCAGTGGCGTGCAGACCCGCGTTCTGGGCCTGTCGTGGAGTGATGAAGTTCAGCTCATCCTCACCACCGAGGACAGCGGCGTGCGCAGCATCCGCGACCTGAAGAACCGTCGCTTCGGCCTGCCCAAGTGGGCCAATGTGCAGATCGACTTCACCCGTGCCCAGGCCCTGCGCGGCCTGGAAAACGCCCTGCGCCTGGAAGGCCTGTCGGTCTCCGACGTGGAGCTGGTGGACTATCCCTACGGCGGCACCTACAGCGACGAGCAGAAGCAGCACCTGTACGGCGCCGAAGTGAGTCTCGGGGTGAGCCGTGTCAGCCGCCGCAACAACGAACTCATCGGCCTGCTGCGCGGTGACATCGACGCGATCTTCCTCAAAGGCGCGCACGCGGTCCACCTGGCCCATGAGTTCGGCCTGCGGGTGGTGGTCGACACCGGTTCGCACCCGGACCCGCTGATCCGTTCCAACAACGGCACGCCACGTACCCTGACCGTCGACCAGCACCTGCTGGAAAACCATTTCGATGCGGCGGTTCGCATCGTCGATACGGTGCTGCGTACCGAGCAATGGGCCTGGGCCAACCCGGACGAGACCCGGCGATTCCTCGCTCGCGAACTGAACACCAGCGAGTTCTGGGTGGCCACCGCCTACGGGGAAGATGCCCATCGGCGTCTGCGCACCACACTGGACGAGCGTTCGATCGAAGCCCTGCAGGACTTCACCGACTTCCTCCATCGCTGGGAATTCATTCCCCGCCGCTTCGATGTGCGCGACTGGATCGACCTGCGCGTATTCGAACAAGTCATCGGCGCCACCTCTCGCCTGGCGGTCTAAAAGTAAGTTGCTGCTGCAGGAGCAGCAGCAACAACTTCACTGCTGCGAAATCAGCACTTCCCCAGCAACCCTGCTGAAACTTCATCAAGTCACTTGAAGTTCTCCGCGCGATTAATCCAGCGAACACATTAGTTGGCTGCTCGAAAACCAAGAACAGTCTCTATAAAGCCGCTTAACCACGCTATTTCATTGCCTTACAGCCCGTTTTTAAGGTGTTTTAGAGGCAATGATAGAAACTTGGCACAGTCCCTGCTCAATAACTTCCAGGCAGTCGGCAAAACACCAGAAAAGTCCACTTCAGAGTGTCACGCCTACAACTTTTAGATTAATTGGGAGGGACCATGCATAAACTCAATCCGATCACCCGGGGCATATGGGTTGCCCTGCTTCTGACAGGCGCCTCCAGTGGCAGCCAGGTATACGCCGCCGAACCGGCCAAGATCGTTCAGGGGGAAGAAGCGCGCACCACCGCACTGAAGACCGTGACCGTCACCGCCCAGCGCCGTGAAGAAACCCTGCAGGAAGTCCCGGTTGCCGTATCCGCCGTGGATGGCACCAGCATCACCGCCGACGGCGTGCGCGCCATCGGCGATATCACCACCTTCGTCCCCAACGCGTCGGCCAAGAACCCTGACGGGGACGGCCGTCCGCGCTGGTACATCCGCGGCCTGGGCACCGGCGATACCGGTGCCGCTACCGTCTACCCGGTGGGCATCTACGCCGACGACGTTTACCTGAACGCGCCCATCGCCGGCGGCGGCCCGCTGTACGACCTGGAGCGCATCGAGATCCTGCGCGGCCCGCAGGGCACGTTGTACGGCAAGAACACCACGGCCGGCGCGGTGAACATCATCTCGAAGAAGCCTGACTTCGACACCGACGGCTACGGCACCATCGGCTTCGGCAGCAAGAACGAACGCATCCTCACCGGCGCCATCGGCGGCAGCCTGGTGGACGAACGGCTGGCCGGCCGCGTTGCCCTCTACTCCGAGGAGCGCGACGGCTTCACCAAGAACCTCACGGCGGACCAGACCTACGGTGACGTCAACAAGAAGGCCTTCCGCGTGCAATTCCTCGCCCAGCTGACGCCGGACCTGGAAGCCCTGTGGAAGATCCACGGCCGCGAATTCAAGGGCGACGGCAGCAACGGCTCGCTGCCCATCGGCACCTACTACAACGTCCGCTACGTGCGCCCCCACGGCAGCAAGATCCAGCTCAACGTCAACGAAGACTACAAGCTCGACCACGATGGCACCTCGCTGACCCTCAACTGGGACCTGGGCGGCTACAAGTTCACCTCCATCACCGCCTACGACTACATCCGCAACCAGGCGCTGACCGACGCCGACTACACGCCCTTCGAGGTCAATGGCCGTACCGACACGGACAACGAGTACAACCAGTATTCCCAGGAATTCCGCCTCTCCTCGCCGCAGGATCGTTCGCTGCGCTGGCTGCTCGGCGCGCACTACTTCCATGAGGACCTGGACAGCGCCCAGGTTCGCCAGATCCTGCCGGGCACCAGCCCCAACGGCACCGGCACCAACCAGGTCGGCACCGTGTTCCGCGACCTGAGCTACGACCATACGACCGACAGCTACGCGCTGTTCAGCAACGTCACCTACGACTTCACCGAGCGCTTCAGCGTGACCGGTGGCCTGCGCTGGACCCAGGAGGAGAAGGACATCGACCTGGACCTGGTGCAGCTGCGCCGCGTCAACGGCGCACTGGTGCCGGTGCTGGGTGCCGACAACAACGGCAACAGCCAGAAGGACAAGACCTGGGATGCCTGGACCTATGACCTGACACCCGAGTACCGCATCAACGAGAACCTGCGGGTGTTCTTCCGCTATGCCCACGGTTTCCGTTCCGGCGGTTTCAACACCGGCCTGTCCGGCGGCCTCTCCGGCCTCACCACGGTGGACCCGGAAGAACTGGATGCCTACGAAATCGGCGTGAAGTCGGAGTGGTTCGACGGCCGCCTGACCGCCAACGCCAACGTCTTCTACTACGACTACACGGACATCCAGGTGAACCTGCTGACGGTGAACAACGGTGTCCTCACCACCGCCCTCACCAACGGCGCCGCCGGCGAGGTCAAGGGTGCGGAGCTGGAACTGGAAGCCCAGCCCACCGACCGCCTGCACCTGCGTGCCGCGCTGTCGCACCTGGACACCGAGTACACCGACTTCAAGAACGTCAACCCGAACACCGGCGTGGTCACCGGCGATTTCAGTGGCAACCGCTTCGTGCGTTCGCCGGAGCAAGTGGTATCCCTCGGCGCCGACTACACCATCCCCCTGGATGGCAGCGGCAAGCTGGTGGCCGGTGGTGATGTGAGCTACCGCGGCAAGGAATTCTTCCTCGCCGACCGCCAGAGCGAAGACACCCTAAGCCAGCCCCACTACACCCTGGCCAACGCACGCCTGACCTGGTTCTCCCCGGACGACAAGGTCAGCGTCACCGGCTTCGTCAACAACCTTACCGACCGCCGCTACCAGGTCCACGGCCGCCCGAACGGCCCCGTGGGCAGCGGCCAGTACGTGATCACCTACGGCGACCCGCGCACCGTGGGCGTGAGCCTGACCAGCCGCTTCTGATCGGCGGGCAAGGCAAACGAAAAGGGGCTGCAGCGATGCAGCCCCTTTTGCATTGGCAGACGTCCATTGATGGGTATCGCTTCGCTCCACCGCATCCTACGGAACCGGGTCGTACCCCCCGTAGGAGCTCGCTTGCCAGCGAAGAGCTCCGGTTCGCCGGCAAGCTGGCTCCTACAGGTTGCTGCCCCACTGCTTCCCGGCTGCTTGAACTGAGCCAACGCCCTGCTCGCCGTCCAACACACCAACCACAAATCATTGAATTAATTACGTTTTTACACCTGGCACAGCCATTGCTCAAAGGCAAGGACAAGAGGCGCGAACAAGCGCCCCGCTTCACCTAATCAGGATTCCTTGCCAACAGGGGTAATAACGGATGTTCCGCTTCAACCAACTGGCCAGCGCCATCGCGCTGGTCGTCGCCAATGCCTGGATTCCGGTCCAGGCCGCTGAAACCGGCGCTGCCGCCAAAAGCAATGATCAACTCGACACGGTGGTGGTAGTCGGCACCCGCCGCAGTGACGTCACTGCGCTGGAAAGCGCCGCTCCGGTGGATGTGTATTCCGGTGAACGACTTCAGGAGACCGGTGCCAGCGACTTGTCCGGCGCGCTCACCGCGCTTTCGCCGTCCTTCAATTTCCCGCAGTCGCCCCAGGGCGCCTTCGCCGGCTCCATCGCCCAGGGCGCTTCCTTGCGTGGCCTGGCGTCAGATCAGGTCCTCGTGCTGGTCAACGGCAAGCGTCGCCACACCAGTGCCAACGTCACCCGCCAGAGCCTGGTCAACGGTCGTGGCGCGGCTGCCGTGGACCTCAGCCTGATCCCGCTTACGGCCATCCAGCGCGTGGAAATCCTGCGTGACGGCGCCGCCGCCCAGTACGGCTCCGATGCCATTGCCGGGGTCATCAATATCGTCCTCAAGGACGCGGACCAGGGTGGCAACCTCGGTTATCGCTTCGGCGGCTACGACAAAGGCGACGGCCTGCAGCGCAAGGCCAGTGGCTGGAAAGGTTTCGCGCTGCCCAACGATGGTTTCCTCACCCTTTCCTTCGACGCTGGCAACCAGGACCCGGCGAGTGACACCAACCCCGACAACCGGATTTTCTATCCCGGTTCCACCAGCACCAACACACCGCGCGAACAGAACAACCCGAACCGTACCTGGCGTTGGGGCTCGGGCAAGGTCGAGGACCAGTACAACCTCGTCGCCAACAGCGAGATCGGCCTGGGTGGCGGCCTGAGTGCCTATGGCTTCGCCACCTACGCCCACAAGAACACCGATGCCGAGAACTTTTTCGACCCACCGACCACGCTGCGCAACAACTACGGCAGCGTGGCCCTGGCGCGCTACCCGGACGGCCGCGTGCCCATCACCCGCTATCGCCTGGAAGACTATGCGGCCACCGGCGGCCTGCGCTTCGAGGACGAAGCCCTGGGCAACTTCGACCTCGCGCTCAGCTATGGCGACAACGAGGTGGAATCCACCGACCACAACGCCATCAACCCCAGCTGGGGCGCGACCAGCCCCGAGTCCATCTACACCGGCACTCGCGATGCGGACCAGACCAACCTGACCCTCGATTGGGTGCGGGACTTCCCCACCGACCTGCTGGTCAAGCCGCTGACCGTTTCCGCCGGCCTCGCCTGGCGGCAGGAAAACTTCGAGCTGAGCGCCGGTGAGGCTGCCGGCTGGCAAAACGGGCCGCTGTTCAACACCGTCGACCCGATCACCGGACGGCGTATCCCCGGTTACTACTCGGGCATCACCAATGTCGACGCCGTGTCCCTGGATCGCGAAGTCTGGGGCGCCTATGTCGATCTCGAAGGCCAGCTCACCGACAAGCTCCAGGCCGGCGTTGCCGTGCGCTCCGAGGACTACTCGGACTTCGGCGGCACCACCAATGGCAAGCTGTCGCTGCGCTACGAGTTCACCCCTGAAATCGCCGCGCGGGCCACCGCCAGCACCGGCTATCGCGCGCCGTCGCTGGTACAGAGCGGCCTGTCGTCGTTCAGCGTGCAAGTGGTGGAACAACCGCCGGGCAGCGGCAACTGGGTGGAGGTGCAGCAACGCACGCTTCGCGCCGACAGCCCCGAAGCCGCCCTGCTGGGTGGCAAGCAACTGGACCCCGAGGAATCCACCAACTACTCGCTGGGTCTGGTGTGGCGCCCGCTGCCCAATGCGTCGTTCACCATCGACGCCTACCGCATCGATATCGAAAACCGCATCACCCTCTCCGACCAGCTGCCTGCCTCGGTGGTGGCGCCGATCTTCGCCGGTACGCCCTACTCCAGCATCCGGAGCGCGGCCTTCTACACCAACGTCGCCGATACCCGCACCAAGGGCGTCGAGCTGACCGGCAACTACCAGTGGGACCTGCGCCAGTACGGTCGACTGAACCTGAATGCCGGCTTCAGCCAGACCGATACACGCATCACCAAACTGCGTGACGTCGGCAGCATCAAGGGCTCGCAGATCGTCGGTCGGACCACCCAGGGACTGATCGAGGATGGCACCCCGGAAAACAAGCTCACCCTCGGCGCCACCTGGCTCTATGAGGGCTGGGGCCTGACGCTCGCCCAGCGCCGCTACGGCGAATGGCAGGCGCGCAACGCCACCAACCCGGCACTCGACCAGACGTTCAGCCCGCAGTGGGTGACCGACCTGGACCTGTCCTACACCTTCGAGAAGGGCCTGAAGCTGTCGGTGGGCGCCATCAACCTCTTCGACAGCCATCCGGACAAGCTGGAAGGGCCGCAGCTCTATGGCGTGCCCAAGTACAGCATCACCTCGCCGGAAGGTGCCCAGGGGGCGTTCTACTACACCAGTGTGAGCTACGACTTCTGACGCCATCACGTAGGAGCGAGCTTGCTCGCGAGCAAGCTCGCTCCTACGGATTTCCCCCACCAACCGGTGCTGTCCGGGTGCCCTGTAGGAGCGAGCTCTGCTCGCGAACGCGGAATTTCCCCAACTCAGGACTGCGACTGCTGCCACAGCAGCAACGCTCCAGCAGCCAAGCTGCTCGTATTTCAACACCCCCGCCTGCAACCCGCGTATTTACTGGGCTTGAGCGCCTGGTACGGCTCTTGCTCCTGACAATTCCACCTTTGCAACACCATCAGGAATTCGCCATGAGCACTCCCATCAAAGTGGTCGCTGTCACCGGCAGCACCTTCCGTCCCTCCCGCACCCTGGTCCTGACCCAGGCCATCGTCGCCGAACTGGGCAGGCACCTGCCCATCCAGAGCCACCTGATCGAACTGGGCGACATCGCCCGCTCGGTAGGCGGCGCCCTGTCCCGCAAGGAACTGCCGGAAACCGTCGAGCATGAACTGCGCGCCATCGAGAGCGCCGACCTGCTGGTCGTAGCCACCCCGGTCTATCGCGGTACCTATCCGGGCCAGTTCAAGCACCTGTTCGACCTGATCGACCAGAACGCGCTGATCGACACCCCGGTGCTGCTCGCCGCCACCGGTGGCAGCGAGCGCCATGCGCTGGTCCTCGACCATCAATTGCGTCCGCTGTTCAGCTTCTTCCAGTCGCTGACCCTGCCCATCGGCGTCTACGCCTCCGAGGCCGACTTCGACAGCTACCAGATCACCAGCGAGGCGCTGAAAGCCCGCATCCAGCTCGCCGCCGAACGTGCCGCACCGATCTTCGGCGCCGCACCGGCGCCGGCCCGGAAGATCGCCTGATCGTTTTGTCGAGAGGAGTTGTCAGGCGATGAGCAACGCCATCCATACCGTCCCCCTTGCTGACGCCCCCTGGTCGGGAGGACATCGGCCTGCCGAAGTCCGCGACCTCGGCGTGCCGGTGCGCCAGGCGCTGGACCGCACGGTGTTCCGCAGCCCCGGCAACAGC